>JAISYA010000081.1 GCA_031270205.1 Treponema sp. | reverse complement strand
AATTGATTTTTTCTGGGCGTTACGCTACGAAGTAAACCGTTACTTCCACAAAAACTGGATTTCGCTGTTCCTGACTGTCTCCGGCCACCCTCCTGACGGTTGAAATCGGAATTGCTGCCGCCCCGATACCGCCGCTTGATTCTTCCGGCAGGGCGTTGTATGATTCCCCTGCCCCTCGTCAGGAACCATGCGAGCAGGCGCCGCCCAACCCCGCCAGGTCCGGAAGGAAGCAACGGCAAGCGGATGTTTGCTGCGCCGTGGCATCAGGGTCAAACCTGTCCTGGCGCGGGGTTTTAGATACGGAGAAGTGTATGGATACGGTAGAACAATTGCACAGAGAGCTGGAAGACTGTATCGGCAGCATTACCGCGGCGGGTCTTGGTAATCTGAACCTTCAGCATATTGAAACACTGGACGCCATTAGCGCCGACGCCGCCGCCCTTGGGATGAATCAGGGGAAAAAGCTGATTGATAATTTTGCCTCGGTTTTAAGATCGTTTAAGGAGGGGAAATCCCCGGCGGAGAGCGTTTCGCTCCGGCTGACGGCCCTGAACTTTTACCTGAAGAACACCCGGGATGCCGCCGCTACCGAGGAACTGTAGGCCGCTGATGGAGGTGTACCGGCCGCTTCGCGCGGGCCTTTATATCTATGAGTGCATTCGGATTCTGTTCCTGATAGGGGCGTTTGTGCTGCTGCGGCCCGACGAGGCGGCGGCGGCTTTTCCCTGGCTGGCCTGTGTGGCATCCAACGCCCTGTTCCCGCTTATGACCCTGTTTCTGTGGATGAATAGTTCCCGTTACCGCGCTTACGAACCGCTGTACACGGCGGGAAAGTGCGTCTGTTTTGTCTCGGTAACGGGCTGGTGTGTTTTTTCCCGCCGGACTATACTAGCCGCGCTGTTGTCAGGCGGCCTCTTTATGCCTATGTTGGCGGGAATTGCGGGGATCTTGTTTGGCGATCTGCTTTCCGTAGGGGCGGGACTCGCCATTATTAAAAAAACGAGGATGCCGGCGCAGGTATCGGGGCCGGCGGAGGGTGAATGATGCGTATTATACCGATAGCAAGCGGAAAAGGCGGGGTGGGAAAATCCCTGGTTTCGGCAAATTTGGGTGTGGCTTTTGCCCAGGCGGGACAGCGGGTGGTGCTGGCGGACCTTGACCTTGGCGCCTCGAACCTGCATCTGGTGCTGGGCCAGCATTCGCCCCGCTCGGGAATCGGGACTTTCCTCAACAACGCCAAGTCCAACTTCGCCGGTGTGATTGTTGACACCGACGTGCGGGGGCTGCGCTTTATCCCCGGCGATACCGAGATTCCCGGTACCGCCAACCTCAAACCTTCCCAGCTTAAGGCCCTGGTACGGCAGCTTGCCGCCCTGAGCGCGGACACGGATATTCTAATCCTCGACCTTGGCGCGGGGACTCATCAGTCAATTCTCGACTTTTTCCTCCTCTCCAGCCAGGGCATTGTGGTTACCGCCCCGGCGGTAACCGCGGTGCTCAACGCCTACGTGTTCCTCAAAAACACCGTGTTCCGCCTTATGCTTACTTCCTGCGGCAAAAGTTCCGAAGCCTGGGCCTATCTTGAAAAAGCGCGGAAAGACGGCTCCGGTCCCCAGAAACTGTATATCCCGAAAATCCTGCCTGAAATTAAAAAAATCGACCGGGCATCCTACGACAAATTTACCGCCCGTCTTAAAACACTGCACCCGCGCCTTATCATGAACATGGTGGACGGTCCCAAAGACGCCGATGTCGCCATGAAGATCCGCCGTTCCTGTGAGGAATATCTTGACCTCAGGATAGGCTATCTGGGCGTGATCTACCGGGACTCCGCGCAGGACATCGCCCTTTCGTCACGGCTCCCCATCACCCTGTACAAGCCCGAGGCGATTCTCTCCCAGGCCATTTACCGCATCGCCGACAAGATACTTGAGACCGACGAGGCGTCGTTCACCCTGGACGAACGGCAAATTGACGAAAGTTTCCAGGAAGCGGGAATGGAAGCGGAGGTCGATTTTGACAACAAGATGGAATACCTGGAAGACCTGCTCCATTCAGGCGCCCTTACCCAGGGCGACCTGATTGAAACCGTCAAGTCCCAGCAGTTTGAAATCTCGAAACTCAGAAAAGAAAACAGTTTTATTAAGCTGAAACTTACCCAGGCCATGCAGCAGGGCTTTAAGGCCTGAGTTCCGGGGATGCGGCTTGCCGGCTGTGGGCTTTTCCGGTAAATGGCCACTATTCTGTGCAGGCGTATAGCGGCGGCCTGTGCGGAAGCCGGCTTTTAGACATCAAATTCTTCATTGAGCTGTTGGGCGCAATTCTTTTCAGCCCAGCTTCGCCAGGATTGCCTCCGCCGCGGCCTTGCCGTCGGCGATGGCCCGGACCACGAGGCTCGCGCCGTTGCGGGAGTCGCCGGCCGCCCAGACTTTGGGATTCGAGGTGTGGAAACTTCCCCGTGTGCGGATATTACCCCGCTCGTCCAGTTCAAGACCGAGATCTTTTACCAGCCCTTCCTGTACTACATGGGTAAAGCCCATGGCGAGTAACGCAAGGTCCGCGCCGATTTCAAAGTCCGTACCCGGTATCTCGGTCATATTCCAGCGGCCGTCTTTCATGGCCCAGTCGACGCGGCATACCTGAACGGCGTTCAGTTTTCCGTCTTTCGGGCTAAAGGACTTGGTGTTAATCGACCAGAGCCGCTGGCTGCCTTCAAGGTGGGAGCTGGACGTTTTGAGCACTGTGGGCCAAAGGGGCCAGGGCGCCGATTCGGAGCGGTGTTCGGGCGGCTTGGGCATTACCTCGATCTGCGTTATTGAGCTTGCGCCCTGGCGGTTGGCGGTGCCGACACAGTCGGAGCCGGTGTCTCCGCCGCCGATGACTACTACCCGTTTGCCGTAGGCGGTAATAGGCTCAAGACCGGTCCGCTCTTCTCCCAGGAAACGGTTCTGCAGGGAAAGGTAATCCAGGGCCTGCACGATACCGGGATTCTCCCTGCCGGGAACCTGCAGGCTGCGGGGTTCCCTCGCGCCGATGGTGAGGAGTACCAGGTCAAAAGACGCTTCAAGCTCTTTGGCGTTGATAATCTCTCCGGCGGAAAGTCCGCCGTCAGCGCCTTCCGCGCCGAAGCCGTAGCGGCCGCCGCCGATGCGCGAGCCGGTTTTGAAAATTACCCCTTCGGCATCCATGAGTTTGATCCGCCGGTCAATGAAATTCTTGTCCAGCTTGAAATCAGGAATGCCGTAGCGGAGATAACCGCCCGGCTTTTGGTCGGCCTCGTAAACCGTTGTGGTGAAGCCGGCGCGGTTGAGGAAATAGGCTGCGGACAGGCCCGCGGGACCCGCGCCTATAACGGCGACCTTTTTGCCGTTTCGGGTTTTAGGCGGCCTGGGCATGACGATGCCCAGCTCAAAGGCTTTTTCAATGGCGGCTAACTCATTCTGCCGGATCGTTACCGGATCATCGTTGGCCCCCAAAACGCAGGAAGCCTCGCAGAGCGCGGGGCATACCCGGCCGGTGAATTCAGGGAAGGGGTTGGTATGTTCAAGGATTGCCCACGCGCCGGCCCAGTCGTTCCGGTAGATTCGATCCTGCCATTCGGGCATTACATTGCCCAAAGGGCAGGCCCAGTGGCAGAAGGGTACGCCGCAGTCCATGCAGCGGGCCGCCTGGGCGCGGCGGTCCCCATCGGACAGGCTGGTTTCCACCTCGCTGTAATCGTTTATCCGTTCCTCAACAGGCCGGTATCCTGAAACCTGCCGCTTTATCTTCAAAAAGCCTTTGGGATCACCCATTTCAAACCACCTCGATCAATTTTTTAACCATTCAGGCCGGGGGGCGTTGCGGGGGTCCCCCCGCAGAGGGGGGAGCGGAAGCCCGCAGGGCTGGAGCGGGGGGGAGACTTCCCCCTCCTTGACTGAATGGCGCTCACTTTAACTCTTAACCTCAATTTCCTCGCGCTCGCGGATTTCGTATAACTTCCGGTCGAGTTCGGCAAGTTTCAATTCCTGCAGGGCCCGCTTGTATTCCACCGGAAGCACTTTGATAAATTTCCGTTTCTGCGTTTCCCAGTCGGCCAGTATGTTTTTGGCGTAGGCCGAGTCGGTCCAGTAGATGTGTTTTTTGACGCAGTCCCTTACAAAGGTTTCGTCTTCCTCGTTGTCCAGGCCGGAAAGTTCAACCATTCCCTTGTTGAGGAAATATTCGCAGTTGTCGTTGACGTCTAACACGTACGCGATGCCGCCGGACATTCCGGCGGCGAAGTTCCGCCCTACCTGGCCCAGCACTACGAGGCGGCCGCCGGTCATGTATTCGGCGGCGTGGTCTCCCGCGCCTTCGACCACGGCGACGGCCCCGGAGTTTCGCACGCAGAAACGCTCGCCCGCCACTCCGGCGGCGTACAGTTCGCCTGAGGTGGCGCCGTAAAGCACGGTGTTACCGACGATGATGTTTTCGTTGGACTTGAAGGCGGAACCCTCCGGGGGGGTTACGACGAGGCGGCCGCCGGAAAGCCCTTTGCCCAGATAATCGTTGGCGTCCCCGGCGAGGCGGAACGTAAGCCCTCTGGCGAGGAAAGCGCCGAAACTCTGACCGGCGGAACCGGCAAAGTCGATGGTGATAAAGTTTTCCGGCAGGCCCTGGCCGCCGAAGCGCCTGCTCACTTCCCAGGAGAGCATGGCCCCCACGGCCCGGTCGGTGTTCTTTACCGGCGATTTCAGCGCTGTGGGGGTTTTGTTGTCCAGCGAGGCCCTGCACTTTTCTATGAGGCGGCGGTCCAGCACGTTGTCGATTTTGTGGATCTGGCTTTGCGTGCAATAGGTGTCCCTGCCGCCGGGTATATATGCAGGCCCTTCGGCCCTGTGGAGAATCCTTGAAAGATCCACCCTTGCCGCCTTTGCCGCCGAAAGCGAATTGCCGTTGGGTAACGCAGCGGCTCCCGGCTGCGCGGCAGGCAAGGGCTGCGAAGCGGACGAAATGCGCCGGGGAACGAGGAGATCCGCCCTGCCGACGAGGTCGTCAAATTTGCGGAAGCCCAGAGAGGCCATAAGCTCGCGGACCTCTTCGGCGAGGAAGCGGAAAAAGGTGATTAGGTGCTCGCTTTTGCCGGCAAAGCGGCGGCGCAGTTCCGGGTCCTGGCTGGCGACGCCCATGGGGCAGGTGTTCTCGTGACATTTGCGCATCATTACGCAGCCCAGCACGATCAGACAGGATGTGCCGAAGCCGAATTCCTCGGCCCCCATCATGCCGGCGATTACGATGTCCCGGCCGGTTTTAAGCTGGCCGTCGGTCTGGAGCCGCACCCGTCCCCGCAGGCCGTTTTGTACCAGCACCTGGTGGGACTCGGAAAGCCCCAGCTCCCAGGGAATCCCCGTGTGGCGGATGCTCGACTGGGGGCTTGCGCCCGTACCGCCGTCGTAGCCGGAGATAAGGATATTGTCCGCATGGGCCTTGGCGACGCCGGCGGCGACCGTCCCCACTCCGGTTTCGGCCACCAGTTTTACGCTGATCCGCGCTTCGGGGTTGGCGTTCTTCAAATCGAAGATCAGCTCGGCAAGGTCTTCAATCGAATAAATGTCATGGTGCGGCGGCGGGCTTATCAAGGTAACGCCCGGAGTTGAGTACCGGGTTCGGGCGATCTGCGCGTCAACCTTGTGTCCCGGCAGTTGGCCGCCCTCGCCGGGTTTTGCGCCCTGGGCGATCTTTATCTGCAATTCAACGGCGCTGGCCAGGTATTCGCTGGTAACGCCGAAACGCCCCGAGGCAACCTGCTTGATGGCGCTCCGCGTCCAGGAGCCGTCGGAGCGGGGGGCGAAACGGTCCGGGTTCTCTCCCCCTTCGCCTGAGTTGGACCTGCCTTTGATCGAGTTCATCGCGAGGGCGATTGCCTCATGGGCCTCTTTGGAGATGGAGCCGAAGGACATCGCGCCGGTGGTGAAGCGTTTCATAATCGATTCGACGCTTTCAACTTCCTCAACGGGAACCGCCTCCGCCGGCGCGTCTTTCACTGAACCCGGAACGGCAAAATCAAGCATGCCCCTGATAACGTGGGGACTGCGGTTGAGATTGTCCACGAGCGCGCTGAACTGTTTGAACTTTTGATAATCGCCGGTTCTCGCGGCCCACTGCAGCAGGTGAATCGTGTCGGGGTTCCAGGCGTGGCGCTCCCCGGTTTTCCGCCACTGGTACTGTCCGTCGCCGTACAGCAAATAATCGCCGGGGGCCAAATCGCCGCCGTGCTTTTTGTCTTCTTCCACCGCCGCCCGGTAATGGAACAGGGCCTCGGCCTCAAGCTCCGCGAAACCGGCGCCGGCGATTCTGCTCACCGTGTCTTTGAAGCACTTTTCAATCACCTCGTCGCCCAGGCCCACCGCCTCGAAAATCCCCGCGCCCCGGTAAGAGCGGAGGGTACTGGTTCCCATTTTGGACATTACCTTGAGCAGGGCCTTGTTCAGGCCCTTGATGTAGCTCTTTTCCGCATGGACGTAGCCGCCGAGCCGTCCGCCGTCAAAGCCGCGGCAGATCCCCGCGATGGAGGCAAGCGCCCCGTAAGGCACGATTAAATCCGCGCCGTAGCCGAACAGCAGGGCAAAGTGCATGATCTCCCGCGGCTCCGCAGTTTCGGCGATAATCGAGGCCCGCATCCGCAGCCCCCGGCGGATCAGGCCCTGATGCACCGCCCCGACGGCGAGCAGACTCGGCACGGCGCAGCGCCCCGTTTTACGCAGCGGGTCAGGCCCGCAGGAAACGGCCGTCCGGTCGGAAAGCACCAGGAGCGAGGCTCCCGCCTGAATCGCTTTACAGGCGTCTTCAACCAGGCGGTCAAGCGCCGCCTCAAGCGGCGAAACGGTTTCTTTCGTTCCCTCGCCGCCCGTGGCAAAAACGGCCTCCAGCGTCTGGGAAACAAACAGCTCCGGCTTGATTTTCAGAAGCCTGCCAAGCTCTTCGGGCGTCATAATCGGCTTGAATACCTTGATCCGCCGGCAATGCCCGGCGGTCTCGTCCAGCAGATTGTGCTGGGGGCCGACAAAACTGGTCAGGGTCATCACCAAATCTTCGCGAATCGAATCAATGGGAGGGTTCGTAACCTGGGCGAAGGACTGTTTGAAGTAGGCGAACACCCGCTGGCTCTTGGCGGAGAATACCGCAAGGGGGGTGTCGGTCCCCATGGAACTGGTCGGTTCCTGCCCGCTTTCCGCCATGGGGAGGAGGAGCCGTTCGCGGTCTTCCCTGGTGTAGCCCGCGGCCCGCTGCATAAACAACAGGGCGCGGTCATCGCGGAACAGCGGCTCCGCCGGAACGCCGGACGACCCTTCGTCCTGGTCAAGGGTGATGATGTTGTTCCACACCCAGTCGGCGTAGGGCCTGCGCAGGGACACGTTCCGCTTTACCTCGGCGTTGGGGATTATCCTCCCCTCAAGCATGTCAACGAGGAGGATTTTCCCCGGCAGCAGGCGGCCCTTGTAGACCACGTCCTCCGGCCTGAAATCCTGCACGCCGGTCTCGGAAGCCATGACGATAAGATCGTCCCTGGTGATCGTGTAACGGGAGGGGCGCAGGCCGTTCCGGTCAAGTGTGCCCCCCACGTAGCGGCCGTCGCAGAACACTATCGAGGCCGGCCCGTCCCACGGCTCCATAATGCAGGCCTGATATTCGTAAAAGAATTTCAGTTCTTCGGGAATGGGGTTTTTATCGTTCCACGCTTCGGGGATAAGCATCATCAAAGCCTGGGGGAGGCTCCGCCCGGACATGACCAGGAGTTCCAGGGCGTTGTCAAAGCTGGCGGAGTCGCTCTTGTCAGGCTCCAGTACCGGCAAAATGTCCTTTAAGGCGTCGCCGAAGCGGGGATGGGCGTAGAGGGCCTCCCGCGCGGCCATGCGGAAACGGTTGCCCTTGATGGTGTTGATTTCGCCGTTATGGGCAACCATGCGGAAAGGCTGGGCCAGGGGCCAGTTGGGAAAGGTGTTGGTGGAAAAGCGGGAATGTACGAGCGCCACCGCGGTGGAAACCGTCTCGTCGGACAGTTCGGGAAAGTACTCCCTGAGCTGGCTGGACATCATCATGCCCTTGTAGACAATCACCTGGGTGGAAAGGGAGGGGATATACGCCTCAAGGCCCTGAGAGCGCAGGACGTTTTCAAACCGCTTTCTGAAAATATAGAGCTTGAAGTCGAGGGGGGACACTTCGCCGGTATCGCCGCCGCCGTCCGCGGGAGCGCCTTTGGCCTGTTTGCCGATGCCAAAGAGGCCCCGCCCCTCTTTCGGGACCAGCACGAGCTGGGTAATCGCCGGTTCCGCCGCCCGGGCGATAAGGCCCACCGCGCCGCTGCGGACCGGCACGTCCCGCAGGGCCAGCCTGGAAAGCCCCGTAGCGGCGGCGCATTGGTCAATGGCGGCAATTATCTTCTTCCGTTTTGCGGCCGTGTCTGCCTCGCCCCCGGCGGGAAAAAACACCAGTCCCGTGCCGTAGCCCCCCGCGTCAGGCAGGCCGGGAAACTGTTTTTTATAAAAGTCATGGGGAATATGCAGCAACACCCCCGAACCGTCGCCGGTTTTGTTGTCCGCGCTCTCCGCCCCCCGATGCTCCATCCGTTCAAGCACCTCAAGGCCCTTGCTCAACAGGGCGTGAGACCGGCGTCCCTTAATATCCGCCACAAAGCCGATCCCGCAGGAATCGTGCTCGTCCTCGGCCCGGTACAGACCCCGCTTTGCCTTTCCCGTTCCCTCCTTAAGCGCACCCATTCTGGCTCCTTGTTTTTTGGTTCGATGTTGTAATACGCATACTGAAACAACTTTGTTATTATGCTGAAACAGGGCAATTTGTGCAATCGCCCGCGTTGAAGGCCGCGTTTGCGTGGCAAAGGCGTCCTTGCGTTTGCCTATATCTCTATTTGTACCAGACGGCCAATTGAGGGAGGGTAACCCGCGGCTGCCCTGCGGAGGCTTATAAAGTTACCAGGGCATCGGCGTTTACTTGCAATCCGTGCACAACTACCATACTCAGAAATGTACCCGCGGACCGCTGATAGCCCTCGATTATAGGTGTTGATAGATCGACATAAGCTATGGTGGATCGATATAGGCTATGTTGAAAGGTACTAATCGCCCCCGCGGCAGCCCGGAACAGGGCGGGATCAGCGCAGGGAACGGGATACCGCGGATACCAGCGCCTGTGCGCGCGGCCTCTTGGCGGGTGTTTCCGCGCGGCCCGCGCTTATAGCGCCGCACAGTATGCCGCCCGCACCGTATGTGCCAATCAAAAAAGTAAACGCCGATGCCTTGATAAAGTTACCGAAAACAGTTGACAGGGATATTCGGGCGTGATATGGTTTTTACAGGTTTTACCGTAGCCGGCGGTCTGAAAGGGCAAGTCCGCTTTGACCGCCGCCAAAAACAGCGCAGGGAGGTGTATAAGGAGGAACCCTTGCATGAAATTCTCCCCGTTCTTTTCCGCCTTCGCTTTGTTCTGTACCTTATCCTTGCTTTTTCCGCAGGCTGCCTGGTCATAGGACTTTTCTTCTCTCGACAGGGATCTGACAGAATTAGAGCGCTTGATACAAGATACGCTACAGAACTCAGCGGCACAGCAGAAACAATTGGACAGCTTACGGCAGAACTTGGCCGAGAGCGGGGAATTAATCGAAAGCCAGTTTCATCGTGGACAATGTCCCGATGAAACTGGCTCAGCTACGAGAGCATAATAGCCGAGCGGGAGAGCTTGTTGAGGAACTTACAGGAGCGGCTGGACGCAATGTCAGAAACCTACAGGACTCAGTCGGCCTTATCGGAGAGATACGAAAAAAGCTCGCGGTTCTGGAAGGCCTTTACGCTGATAGCGGTCCCGGCGGCGGCCCTCCTTAGCGGGGGGGTAGTGTGGGCTTTAAGCCGGTGACGGGGGGCACTAGGCGCCGGAATCCAGGGTGGAGGGTGTTCGTGAGGATTCGAACTAAAGTCCGTGGTTTTATTTTTCGTAGTGGGTTCTGCATTGAGCTATTATGATCGTATCGTTTTCGATTCGGTAAATGAGACGGTTTTTTTCATCAATCCGCCTGCTCCAATAGCCCTGATATTCATGTTTTAACAGTTCCGGCTTGCCGATACCGTCGAAAGGGGTGCTGTCAATGTTTTTAATAATTTGGTTGATTCGCTTAAAAGTTTTTTTATCCTGGGTCTGCCAGTATAGATAATCATCCCACGCTTCATCATGCCAGCTTTTAATCATCATCCGTCCC
>JAISYA010000067.1 GCA_031270205.1 Treponema sp. | reverse complement strand
CACATTATGCTTGCAAAACTACCGGATAGGGTTTATGGTGGATATAATCATTGAATAGTGGCAATAGTATTAATCGTGAGGCGTTCTCCAAACCGCGCCCGGCCCTGCCGGGGACGTTGGCGCGCGGTCAACCGGTTTTGGGAGCGGCTCCGGTATGTTATTTTGGAGACAATGGATATATAGGCCAGGGGGAATAGACACATGCTGACTCTGGAACGGCAAAATATGATACTGGACATACTCAAACGGGATAAGGCGGTAACTATCGCCAAACTGTCGGATATCCTCTTGACCAGCGCTACCAATATCAGGCGCGATCTGGAGAAAATGGAAAAAAAGCATATCGTCAAGCGCACTTATGGGGGGGCGGTGCTGATAGAAGAGGGGTTTAACGTTGAAATACCGCTGGCCGTGCGGGAAGTAAAACACCGGGAAGCGAAAAACAGGATAGCGCGGACCGCGGCGCGGCTGGTCGGCGACGACGACACGATTTTTATAGACGCCTCCACCACCACCAAGGAAATGACCGGTTTTTTCAGGAGTAAAGTCAACCTGACCGTCATAACCAACGGTATCCGCGCGATTACCGATCTGGCCGAGGCGGAAAATATCACCGTGTACAGCCTGCCCGGCAAGCTGCGGAAGCAGGCGCTTTCCCTGGTCGGGCCGCAGGCGGAGTCGCATATCAGCGATTACTGGGCCTCAAAGCTGTTTTTTTCCTGTACGGGCCTGTGCATCAGCCATGGGGCCATGGACTATTCCGAAGAAGAAGCGGAAATCCGCAAAAAAATGATGGATACCTGCCAGAAGATCATCCTGCTCTGCGATCACACCAAGTTCGATTTGCCGGCGTTTTACCGTATATGTCCCTTTTCCCGCATCGACGTACTGATCACCGACCGGTCCCTGACCGGGGAATGGGAAACACTGCTCACGCAGAACGGGATAGAGATACTGTACGCCGAAGATTCACCGTAGGGGAAGAAAAGGGAATTACGGTACGTGACGGAACGCCGTATAGCATGCCGGGAGCGGGTTTGGGCGCTATTTCTTCTGTTTGGGGAAAAATCCCAGCTCGTAGCCGATGGCGATGGTAACCATGCTTCGCTTGTAGATATCCTCCCCTGAATTTTTCTGCGTCTTGCCAATATCCGCGGCCCAGCGGAGGTCAAGGAAGAGGGAACCCGGACCGAGTTTTGTTCCCACGTTGATTCCCAGCGTATAACCCAGGGGCAGATTCATGGAATAACCGAATTTGCCGCCCAGGGTTTTATTCTGCATATCTCCCAGAGGCACGGAAAAATAAAGGCCCGCCAGCGCCCCGGCAAAGAGTTTGCCCTGCCGGTAGGTGTATCTCAGGGCCAGCGGGAACATCAGGGAGTACGAAATAAAAGGATCGGGATCCGCCTTCATTGTGCCGGTATTGGTAGCGGTATTAACGACCGCGTCAACGGCGCTGTAAGGGGCGTAATCATTGGTAAACAGGACTTCCGCCTGGACGGCAAGGAAGGGAAGAAACTGGAAAGCCGCCTGGACGCCGGCGGTGATATTGAGGAAATTGTAGATATTGTTCTCGGCGAAGGGATTCGCGGTATCCCTGGAATACAGGCGTACCGAAGGGCCGACCCGCAGACCCAGGTACAGCCACTTTTCTTCCGGCTCTGACTGCTCCGGCGGGTACGTATCGGAATACGCGTACCATTCTTCCCCCATTTCCCGCGGCTGCTCAAGCCAGGAGAAAAGCCATTCCACCAGAGAGGGAAGATAGCTCTCGAATTCCTCCCTGTCCCGCCCGGTACTCTCGTCGGTAAAAACAAGCCTGGTATTCGCCATTTCCCACAGGTACAGCCGCAGATGGTACAGGCTGCTTTCGTCATCAAAAACGAGTTCCCCCGTGATGGCGTAGGGCGCGGCTTTGGTCAGGGAGGGGCTTGGACACACATAGGGGGGAAAGCCCCCTCCGGGAACATCCTCAGGCGGGTTTGCCATGTCCACCGCTTCGGGCCGGTAAAGCCCCTCGTTTTCCAGGGTCAGATGCAGCAGTTCGCCGAGCTGGGCGATGAGGGCCTTGTCTCCCCCCCAAAAGGGAACCAGGGCCACCCCCGGCATTTCATCCGCCGCGCTTTCCGGGATGATCCCGCTCTCAGTCTCATATATATCCTGCGCACGAAGCCCCGGCAGACCGCAGAGAAAAAAGAGAACCAAACTGTACAAAACGGTTCGACGTTTCAAAAGAATTCCCCGGTTAATTATCGGCAGTTTCAACAAAAAGATGAAACTATTTGGCAAAGTTTGTAAAAACCACGCTCAGCCAATCGTTGTGCCGGTAAAATCCTCTCCGGAGAGAATTTTTTTGAGGTTTTCCAGGTCTTTTCCCGCGGCGCATATCACTTTAAGGCCGATTTTCGCGGCGTGGCGGCTTGCCACCGGATCAAAGGGAACGTTTTTCCCCGGCGTCCATTCATCGCCTATCATGGCCCGGAAATCGGCCCAGGAAATGCGGTCAATGGGCCTGGCGGCGGGGTCTTTTTTGGGGTCTCCTGAGTACACTTTTTCGATGTTGGAGAGGTTTATCACCGCGTCGGCCTGAAAGCGCTCCGCAAGGAGTACCGCGTCGTAATCCGAGGAAAAGCCCGGTTTCCAGCCCGCGGCGACCAGAACCCTGCCGGTGAAGGGGTCCACCCGGGTAGGATCGGTAACCACGTTCTGGCTGCACCACTCTCCCATCACCGCCCGTAAAAGCTGGGCGTTGAGCCTGGTGGCCATAATGCCGATCCAGTCCGCTTCCTCGTCTCTGGCGCCGCTCCCGCTTGCCTCCCGGTAGGCTTTCTGCCAGGCCCGCGCCGGACCGCCGCCGCCCGCCACGAAAATAAAGCGCCGCTTCCCGTCCGTCTCAATAAAGCCGCGGATGAGTTTCACAAAGTCTTTCAGAAATTGCCCGTCCACCGCATCGGGGGCGATAATCGAACCACCCAGTGAAATTACCGTTACCATGCTTTATTGTACATACATTCCGGTAATCGCGACATCCCCCCAGAGGCTCGAATAGGAATCGATGCCTCCCACCGCCTCTTCCCAGAGGTTTTGCAGTGCGTAGGAGCGGGTGTGGGAAACGGTCCGGCCCCGCGGGTCCATTTGGGAAAGAACCGTCTGCCCGCGGGAAAAGGCGATCCGCTGGTTGTCCATGCTGCCGAAATAAAAACTTGCGTGGTCGGGCCGGGCCGCGAACGCAGACGGGACGGCGCCCGCGCCCAGGACGGGATCAACAGGAATCCAGCCGAAGCCGTCGATCCAGAATTCCGCCCAGTAGTGGCGGACCGTCTGGCGGCTCCGGTTTATCAGCGCCCCCGCGACAGGCAGACAGGGCACTCCCGCGGAGCGGAGCATGGCGCAGTAAAGGAGCGCCGCCGTATAGGGATCGGCCCGTTTCGCCTCCAGCGCCGCAACGGCGTCATTTGGCAAATCGTCCGCCGCCGAATCCTGAATCTGTATCGCGCCGATAAACCATTCGTAGATCCGCCGGGCTTTACTGTAGGGATTCCGCTCCCTGCCGAGTAACGTAGCAACCTGGCTTTTTATCAGGGGATCGTCCGAAGGGATGAGGGAAGCGCTCTGGGTGTAAACGGCGGCGGGTGAGGCCGCGTCCTGCCGGATCGATTGGGGCTGTACGGAAGTCTCCACAGCGTATACCTCAACCTGCCAGGAGAAATGTATCCGCAGGCTGCTGCCGGACTCAAGATCGTCCAGTTTGTACAGACTCGCGCCCCGGTAGTTTTCTATAAAGGGATCAACGCTGCGCGAAAGAAGCGCGACATTCCGCTGGGATGAGGAAACGGCGGGCAGGGGAATCCAGAGGTACAGAGTGTTCGGTTTGACCGCCTCGTTGATCTGTACGTCCACCGAATAGTTTATCGTGTAACTCCGTTTATCCCGAAAAGTTTTGGTTCCCGGCTTTCCGCCGATCTCAAAAAAGACCGGGCGGGAATCGCCCCGGGCGGTGCGGACCTTCAAATTGCCGCTGACCGCGCCGTCGGGAATACGCAGGCGTATCTCCCGGTCATTCCAAAGCTCATAGCCGAATACGGCTTCCGAAACATCGATGAAAGCCGGTTCTCCCGCCTCACCGGGGGCGGGAGAACGGGTTTCCGCGTTCCACGAGAACAAGACGCCGTTCTGTCCCCGCGAACTGCCGAAGTTGTTCCCGGTGATGCTTATGAGCGAACCTATGGGGGCCGAACGGGGTTCTACCGAAGTGATTCTGGGTTCCGGCCCCGTGTCTTCCCCCCGCGGCGGCTGGGGAAGCGTCAGCTGATTTGAGAAAAGGGCGCCGTTGCTTTTTCTGCCGTTTACATGGACATAAATCAGGCCGGATTCCCCGGACTCCGGCAGCTTCAGGGAAATCCGGTCATCCTGCCAGTACAGGTACGATGAATTGGTCGGCAGCGCGCCCGCGATGGTAACATAGGATTCGTCCCGCTCTTTCCCGAAATATTCCCCCGTGATGGTAAGCGTTTCTCCGGCCCTTCCGATTTTGGGATCAACGGAATGGATGACCGGGGACTTTTTTTTACAAGAGATGATGAAGAACGGTAAGATACAGAAAAAAACGAAGATTTTCGACAGTCTGCAAAATTCCGCCTTCCATGATCCGTCAGGCTTGAGGTTTACGCTGTCTGCAAAATTGCCGCGGCGGGAATTCAAGGCGTCTTAACGTTTCTTCCCCGGCGCGTTGGCCGGCGTACCTCCCAGAGGGGAGGATTCTTTATGTCTCAGGGTAATCATGATTTCAATATAGGGGGAATCCTTGGTCGTAACCGAACCCAGGGGCAGGTAGTAAATCGGCTCATCGAAATCCAGGGGAATGGTCTGCATGGAGGTTTGATAGCGGACGCCCTGGCCGGGGACTTCCACCCAGATCTGCGCCTGGGCGACCAGTACATTCTCCCCCCCGGCCTGGAGGTAAGGGGTAAACTGTACCGCCGCCACCAGGTTGATCCCCACGAGGTTCATCCCTATTGGATGGCCGGGAATGGTAAGGCGCTGATGGGTTTCCTGCCAGATCACCCGCTGGTTCTGCTCCCGAACCCGCGCGTCAATATCCAGCATTACCGCCTTGTCCTTGAGGCCGGGAGCTAACTTTTCAAGCCCCGGCTCCTCCTTGGCGCCCAACCCCGCGGACACGAAAATGAGGAAGAAAAGGGCAAATACGCACAAACCGCGGTATAGCTTCAAGGCTGTCCCCGTGTATAATCGGCGGCTTTCAGAATTGCCGGTTCGCCGGAACTCGTAAAACTCCTGCTTTCAGGCAGCCGGAGGATCAGGATGTCCCCGCCGTCCCTGCTGTTCAGGTACTGAAGCACTCCGTTCATGTCGGCGGCGATTGGGACAACGCCCGACGCGTCGATGGTTTCATCGGAGGCAAAGGTCATTTGCGGGATCACGGCGGGCTGTTCCGCGGGCCGGCGCACCCAAAGCGCTCCCATGGCGATAACCAGCGCCGCGGCCGCGGCCGCAATCGCCGGCAGGGGGATTGAAACGTTGCGCCGCCATACCGAAGTCCCTCCAACCACGGTAAGGGGCCGACGGCCGAGCCGTCCCCCGGCTTCCAGGTTCCGCCACACCCGCTCTTTCGCCGCTTCCATGCGGGCCGTATCCTCCGCAACAGACGCGGAAACAAGCCGGTAGCTTTCCAGCCGCTGCCGGCATTGGGGGCACTGCCCCAGATGGTTTTCCAACTTTTCCTTCCAGGGAGAAGGAAGCTCCCCGTCCAAATAGACCGAAAGTATTTGATGCTCAGGACACATTTGCTCCCCCTTGCAAGAGAGCGGCAAGCCGTTCTCTTGCTCTAAACACACGCACTTTAACGTTTCCCTCGCTTATGCCAAGGATTCGCCCGATTTCCCTATAATTCATTTCAGCATATTCTTTCAATATCAATACCATCCGTAAATTTTCCGGCAGTTTGCCCAAAGCCTCCTGTATTTCCGCCTTGGTCTCCTGCTTGAGAAGCTTCCCTTCCCCGGTCTCTTCCTGCCTGACATCCTCCCTGAATGCCCGCTGGTACGCCTTCCGCTCCCGTTCCTTGCGCTTCGCGTAATTAAGCGCGGCGTTCTTGACTACCCGGATAAGCCAGTACTTTGCCTCTTCCGGGTTCGGAAACACCATATTTTTCTCATACAGGCGGAAAAAGGCGTCCTGGCAAAGATCCTCCGCCGCTTCCTCACTGTTGGCAATACGATAGGCGACTCTGAACAGAACGGGAAAAGCCGAGTCATAAATACCCCGGAATTCCATGAGGGAGATACGCCCCCCCGTCTGTACACTGTTCGGGTCCCGCTTGACGAGACCGTCCCGGTTGCCGCTTTCAGCCGCGCCTTGCGCGGCATTCTGTTCGCCGGAACCATACTCCCGGGGCGCTTGTTCCCCCGAATTGAAGGTTCCCGCCATTACTACCCCTCTATATGAAAACAAGCCATTTCCTCAATTGTTACACACGGAAATCTGAAATTCACTGAAAACGCCGCCAAACGGTTCCGCCGGGTCCGTCTTCCAGAGCGATACCCCGCTCTTTCAGGCCCTGCCGTATGCTGTCCGCCCTGGCGAAGTCCTTCGCTGTTTTGGCCGCCGCCCGCTCGGCAATAAGCCCCTCAATTTCCCGCGCCAGGACTGCATCATCGGCGGGTTTATCCTCCCCGAGAACCGCCTCAAGCCCCAGCCCCAGCGCCCGGTCCATGTCAAAAGCCGCCGCCAACGCTTCCGCCGGCGCCGCTTCCCCGTCCCGCAGCAAGCCCCAGAGTTCGGCCACCGCCCGCGGGGTGGAAAGATCGTCCTGTAGCGCCCTGTTGAAAGCCTCCAGGCGCTCCAGGGCCGGTCCCGCGGCAATCTCCACGCGCCCCCGCGAAAGATCCTCCAAAACAGCCGGCGGCGTTTTATCCGCCAGGGAGCGGATACGGTCCGCCAGCGATTTTCGGGCGTTTCCGGCCCCGGAAAGGCTGTCCCAGGAAAACTGCAGTTGGCTGCGGTAATGGCCGCCCAGCAGGAAATACCGGTAGTCAAGGGGATCATAGCCCGCGTCCACGAGGCTTTGCAGGGTCAAAAAGCCCCCGGCGGATTTGGACATTTTGCCCCTATCCAGCACCAGAAATTCGTTGTGCAGCCAGCAGCCCACCCAGGGCTTTTTCCCGGTAGCGGCCTCGCTTTGGGCTATTTCGTTGGTATGGTGAATGGGGATATGGTCAATGCCCCCGGAATGGATGTCGAACTGTTCCCCAAGGTACTTCATGCTCATGGCGGAACACTCGATATGCCAGCCCGGATAACCCCGGCCCCAGGGACTTTCCCAGGTCAGGGCCTGATTTTCGAATTTGCTCTTGGTGAACCAGAGCACAAAATCGTGGGGGCTGCGTTTGTTTTTGTCCAAAGCGGTCCGTGCACCCGCCTTGAGGTCCTCGATCCGCAGCAAGGCCAGCTCGCCGTAGGAGGGGAATTTCGTGATGTCAAAATAGAGATTCCCCCCGGCAAAATAGGTAAAACCGTTTTTTTCGATTCGCTCAATCAGGGCGATCATTTCCGGTATATGTTCGGTAGCCTTGCAGACCACCGTGGGGCGGGTGATATTCAATCTGTCCGTGTCGTTGAAAAACGCGCCGGTATAAAAATCGGCGATTTCAAGGACGCTTTTACCCCGTTCCTCCGCGCTCTTTACCATTTTGTCGCCGCCTTCGTCGTTGTCCCCCGAAAGGTGCCCCACGTCGGTAATGTTCATCACATGGGTCACCTCATAGCCGGCGCGGCGCAGGGAGCGGACCAAAATATCGTGGAACACATAAGCCCGCAGGTTCCCGATGTGGGCGTAATTGTAGACCGTGGGCCCGCAGCCGTAAAAGCCCACTTTGCCCGCCCGTAACGGCTCAAAAGGCTGCCGCCTGCGGCCGAGGGTGTTAAAAAAGGTAAAGGCCATATTGTGAATACATTAAATAGGATGGGGATAAAAATCAATATCCCCAACCCTGCCCCCCAGGGCATGCCGGCGTTTACTTTCCATGTGCCAGGTTTAAAACCACCGCCATGTAAGCCTTTTTCATCGAACCGGAGGTCCGTACTAATCGGGCTTTAAAAAAGGTTAAAAATTCAATTTTTTTAAACTTTTTTCTTGACAATAATGAAATCTCACGGTATTCTTATTTCAGACTCCGAAATAAGTATGAGAGGCTACGGCGTTGAATAAAGTAAATTTACACGACCTGCGGGCCCACAACCGGCGCCTGTTAATACAGGCGGTTGTAGAGGGGAAAAAGTCCTCCCGGATAACTTTGGCGAAAGACACCGGCCTTTCACCCAGCACGGTGACCACCTTGGTATCCGAGTTGATACATGAAGGGGTACTTGTTGAAAGCGGCGTCACCATATCCACCGCGGGGCGGGGCCGCAAGGAATTGAATATAAACGCCGCATACGGCGCAATTGCTGTTTTTGAAATAAGCAGACAGCGAACGGGTCTGTTCATTTTTGACATGGCGCTTGAAAAAAAAGAAGAAAAAACCATTGCGGTACACCGGCTTTCCGGGAACACTCTTTTTTCAGAAATTACTTCCGCCGTAATTGATAATTTTTTTCATAACAAACAATACGGACCCTTAGCGGGCATAGGCCTTTTATTTCAGGAGGATATGATTGAAAGCGATCTGACGGTCATGTTTTCCACATCCCTTTCCGCGGACAATATCTCCCTGCGGGAAGCTCTGTATACTCAATTCAAGGTATCCGTCATTGGTGAATATTCGGTTAATGAAATTCTTAACCATATTGCCGCTCCCGTGACGGCAAAAAACAGCGCCCACGTTACCATCGCAAACACCATATTGATAAGCATAATGATTGAAGGAAAGCCCATAAAAATGACCGGCGGGAAGAGCGCAAATATAACGAAGCTGTTCGCAGCCTTCGATAATCACCTCATACCCCCGGATACGCCGGATTTGCCCGGCGGGATGTCCCTGCCCGCCAGGCTGGCTGATGTTCTGGCTTTTTTATGTATGCTTTTTCCCCTGGATATTATTTTTGTTTCCAGACGGACCGTAAAAAAATCAACGTTTCTTTTTCAAGTACGGGAGGCGCTGGGCCGCTTACTGTCGCCCACGCCGCCTCCGCTGGTAAAGCTTATTGAGCCGCCGAACAGTCCCCTCAGTGAAAAGATGGCGGTACGGATGCGCAGACTCATCTTGAACATACCGGCTTGAATGCCGAAGGAGGTATCCGGTGAAATTTCATAAACTGCTGGGCGAAAATAAATTTACGCTGGTAGTCAGTCTGCCGGAAAACAGCATAGACCTGGCAAAAGCCGCGATACGGGGAGGGGCCCAGGCAATTAAGGCACATGTTAATGTATGGCACCGCGCCAGCGGGCATACCTTTGGCGCTTTTGCGGAGAACCGGGATTTTCTCAAAGAATTGGTACAAACCGCCGGGGAGGTTCCTGTCGGCCTTGTCCCCGGAGCCGCCGACGCTTTTGTTACGGCAGACGAGCGGGATGAAATGGAAACGCTGGGGATCGATTTTTTTTCATCCTATGCGTCTTGTCTCCCGATTTATATGATGGACTCGGTTCAATTAAGCCGCATGGCCGCCATTGACGACAGCTATACGCAAAACACCCTGGATGGCGTCAACCGGTATCCGCCGGATGTTCTTGAATGCAGCATACAGCCAGGCGGGTCATATGGCCAAATTTTGACCTATGCCGATATCCTCCGTTACGCGGATATTGCCGCAAAGGTAAATATTCCGGTCCTGGTACCCTCCCAAAAACGGATAAATCCCGGCGACATACATCATCTTTTTGCCGCGGGCTGTAAGGCGGTTATGATCGGCGCCGTGGTAATGGGCAAGGAGCCCGATCCGAATTCATTGGAACGCGTAACCGCCGGATTTGCCGAAGCGATTTATTCATTAGGGTATTGAGCGCGCGTTACGCGCGGTTTCAATATAAAAACCGGGGAAGTCCCCAAATAAGGAGATGAATATGGTACAAGGCGTTCTTATCATTGCGATCTTTTTTGTTCTGGCTGGTTTAATGATGGCAAGAAAGATCCCCACTTTTCTGGCGATGATTTTATTGGCAGTCGTCACCTGCGTCATTGCCCGGGTTCCCATGGTGGGAACCAATGAAAAAGGGGCCGCCATCGGGTGGCTTCAAACAATCCTTGAAGCCGGTTCCGTCAGGATGGCATCCGCGATTACCGCTATTGTTTTCGGCTCCTGGCTTGGACAATTAATGAACCGTACCGGCGTTACTGAAACAATTATCAAAAAAAGCGCCGAATTGGGCGGAGATCGGCCCCTGATTGTCGCGCTGGTATTGGTAGCCGCCAACGCGCTGCTTTTTACTACCCTGAGCGGCCTTGGATCGGTGATCATGGTCGGTTCCATTTTCCTGCCGATTCTCATTTCCGTGGGTATTCCCGCGTCAACCGCGGCGGGCATCTTCCTTATGTCCTTTAACATCGGCCTCACCTTTAATATGGTTAACTGGCAGGGGTTCACCACGATTTTCTCCCTGGATATAGCCTCCATCCAAAAATTTGAAATATATATGCTGGCAGCCACGCTCATAGCCACCGTTGTCTATGTGTTTGTTGAATTCCGCCGGAACGGCAGAAAATTTGCTTTTTCCGCGCCGGTTAATAATTCGCCGGCGCCCAGGCGGGAAGACGCCTATGAGGACTCGCGGCCCATAAAAGGTTTTTTGGGTTTCTGTGCCCTTATTACCCCTATCATTCCCATTATATTGGTCATTACCTTAAAAATTCCCGTGATTCCGGCTTTTATGGCGGGGATTGTCTGGATCATGGTTTTTACCACCAAAAACTTTTCCCGGGCAATGAATATGCTGGCAAAAACCTGTTATGATGGTTTTACCGCCGCCGCGCCGGCCCTTATCCTGTTCATCTCTCTGGGGATGCTGCTCCTGGCTGTTACCAATCCCATGGTCAAGGAAATTCTGAATCCTTTTCTCTTGGCGGTCATTCCTTCCCAGCGTATTGTTTTTATCATCTTTTTTGCCGTTCTGGCGCCCCTTTCACTGTACCGCGGTCCCTTGAATTTGTTCGGGCTCGGTTCCGGCATTGCGGCTCTCGTGATGGGGCTCGGAACCCTGAGCCCCTTAGCGGTGATGGGCGCGTTTCTTTCCGCCGAACGGATTCAGGGCTGCGGCGATCCTACCAACACCCAAAATGTCTGGACCGCAAACTTTACCGAAGTGGATGTAAACAGCGTAACCAAAAATCTGCTTCCCTACCTTTGGATCGTTGCGGTAATCGGGGTTGTTATTACCGGCATTGTATTTTTCTAGGATCACCGGAGAAGACAGGATCATACAAATGAATATACGTATCGGCATAGACGTTGGAGGAACTTTTACCGATGCCGTGGCCATTGATAACAATACCTATGATCTGATCGGAACCTGTAAGGTTCCCACCACTCATTTTGCCCCCGAAGGGGTAGCGGCGGGTATTGTAAAAGCCCTGCATCTGGTTATGGAACAATGCGGAATAAAACCGGAAGAAGTGATATTCATCGCCCATGGGACAACCCAGGCCACGAACGCGCTTCTGGAAGG
This sequence comes from Treponema sp., assembly GCA_031270205.1. Lineage (GTDB taxonomy): Bacteria > Spirochaetota > Spirochaetia > Treponematales > Breznakiellaceae > WQXQ01. The sequence continues at coordinate 6,811 of JAISYA010000067.1, read as the reverse complement.
GGATGTGGCTGATGTGGGTATCCTGACTCTGGGCCGGGGCCTGGAAGGGCTAAAAAGCAAAAGTGATACCAATATCGGCAATATTGAACTGGCCGCCGGAAAATTTTTGCATTCCTCCAACGTTTATGTTGATTCAGGAAATATATCCGTTCTGGAAGAACAGATACGGACCGGATTGAAACAGTTAACCTCAGGAGGAGCCTCCAGCATTGTGGCGGCGGAGGCTTTCAGCGTCGATGATCCTGAAAATGAAAACAAGGTTTTGGAATTTTGTAATGCCGAAGGAATACCCGGTACGGCTACCAACGACATATCAAAACTCTACGGCCTTAAAATGCGCACCCGTACCGCGGTGGTGAATGCCAGCATCATGCCGAAAATGCTGGAAGCCGCCATGATGACGGAACAGAGTATCCGGGCCGCGGATATAAAAAGCCCCCTTATGGTAATGCGCTGCGACGGCGGGGTAATGACCGTGGAAGAAGTGCGGCGGCGGCCGATCCTGACTATCCTGTCCGGCCCTGCCGCCGGTGTCGCCGGAGCTTTGATGTACGAAAAACTTTCTGACGGTATTTTCTTTGAAGTGGGCGGGACCTCGACGGATATTTCCTGTGTTAAAGACGGCAAGGTCATGATCAAATACGCCGAAGTAGGGGGGCATAAAACATATCTTAACAGCCTGGACGTGCGTACCGTCGGCATAGGCGGCGGCAGCATGATTGAATTAAAAAACAGTAAAGCGGTTGATGTGGGCCCCCGCAGCGCTCATATCGCAGGATTGGCCTATGAGGTATATACCGAAACAGAAAAAATCCGTAATCCCCGGCTTATCGAAGTACATCCCCGGACAACCGATCCCCCCTATGCCTGTGTTGAATGTGACGGAGGGGTACGGTTTGCCCTGACGCTTGCGGGAGCCGCCAATATCGCCGGTTTTGTTCCGGAAAATGATTATGCTGCGGGTTTTATTGACTCCGCACGGAAAGCATGGCAGCCCTTGGCGGATTGTATGAAATGTTCCGTGGAAGAAGCCGCCTCCATCATTCTTGGCTTTTCCGCGAAAAAAAACAGCAGGGTGGCCGCTCAGCTGATGAAGGACTACGGGATGAACCCCCGAACTGCCGAATTTGTGGGCGGCGGCGGCGGCGCATCAGCGGTGGTGCCCCATCTGGCGAAAACGATGGGACACCGTTACCGCATCGCTCAGAATGCGCCGGTTATATCCACCATCGGCGTTTCCTTAGCCATGGTTCGGGATATGGTCGAACGAATTATCCCAAATCCCCAGGATACAGATATTATCGCCATACGCAGGGAGGCGGAATTAAAAGCCATAGCCAGCGGCGCGGCTCCGGGTACTATCGAGGTAAATGTCCAGGTTGACACTCAGCGCAACATGGTACGCGCGATCGCCATCGGGGCCACAGAATTACGCAATAAAAATCTGCTGAACCGCAGGCTTTCCAGAGAAGACCTGCTTGCGGCGGCGGCGGAAAATCTGAATGTCCCCGTCGCGTTCCTCGTTGTGGCCGCCGAAAACAAGGGGATGTATGCGGTGCAATATGAAAAATCAGAAAAAAAAATCTTTGGCCTTATCAGAAATAAAACAAAACCGCTGCGGCTGGTGGATGAGGAAGGCGTTATCCGCCTGCAGAAAAATGACGCGTATGTTTTACAGGCGTCGGTAGAAAACTGGCGGGATACGGTTTCACAGGTTTTGCGGAAACTCACCGTCTACGACGACGGCGGTACCACCCTGCCTAATTTGTACATCGTCCTGGGGAAACGGATAATCGATCTTTCAGGATTGCCCGCCGAGGATCAAATTTACAGTCTCGGCGCCGTAGAACTTTCAGGTTATAAACCGGAAGAACCCCTGATAATTGCGGGGACCGGGCGGGGCGATTAAGGAAAAAAAATGGCGGATCAATCATTTCCATTTCCGGGCCCCGAATCCGCGGAACGCGAATTAAGTTATGACTATTGTTATGGAAAAATTCCGCCGGAAGACCGGAAAAAGATTGTAACAATGTCCTGGAAACGGGGATCTGAAGCGGCAAAGAATATTTTTATAAAATTCGACAGAGAGCCGGATTTCTTTACCATTGCCGAAAAGAGCGGACTTTCGTACCAATGGGTGGATGTGGATTATATCGCGGGGGACCGCCGGTACTTCAGCGATTATCTTTCCGGGAAAAATCTCATTCGTCTTTTTACCAAATCCATTGCCCATTGGGCGGAAAAAAATAATTTGGATATAAAAAAAGCCGCTAACCTGATATTAAGCCACGAGTATTTTCATTTTTTGGAGTGTACCAATCTGGGACTTACCAGCCGGCTGTACCAGGTTCCCATGATCATAGCGGGGCCTTTTAAAATCGGACGCACCGGTATACGGGCATTGTCGGAAATTGGCGCCCACGGATTTGCGTATACCTATGATACCTTAATTGAAAAGGGAGAAAATCATGAAACGTGAACTTTCTTATGATGTTATTGTAATCGGCGGCGGCCCTGCGGGAGCTATGGCTGCCATTGCCGCCGGCCGCGGCGGCGCAAAAACCTTATTGGTTGAACAATATGGTTATTTGGGCGGGGCTTTAACCGCCTGCGGTACCGGTCCGCAGATGACCTACCATGCGGGCACAACCCAGGTGATAGAAGGGATCCCCGGCGAATTTATCCGCCGAATGGTCAGAGAGGGATTTTCACCGGGCCACATGGATGATTTTGTTGGTTATACCTATTCGGTAACCCCTTTTGATTCCGAAGGAATGAAGCTGGTATTGGAAAACATGGCGCTGGAAGCCAAAACAGAACTCCTGTACCACACGGTATATACGGACTGTGAAGTCAAAAACGGGAAGATAGAAAAAATAAAACTTTTTTCAAAAAATGGTTTTTTTGATGCCGGCGCGAAGGTGTATATTGACGCCTCCGCTGATGCGGACCTGGCGGTTAACGCCGGCATCACTACGGTGTTTGGCCGTGAACAGGACGGCCTGGCCCAGCCTATGACGATGAATATGAAAGTTTATGGAGTGGATCGGGAAAAAGTTATCGACTATATTCAGAAAAACCGGGATGATATGCTGGCTACCATACCTTTTGACCGGTTGAGAGAAATACCCCGGACCGGGCTGCAGGGGGCGTATCGATTTATCAAACGCGCCAAGGCGGAAGGCAAATTCACCATAGACCGGGAACAGCTGCTCTGCTTTGAAACAAATAATCCGGGTGAATTTATTGTTAATATGAGCCGGATCATAAAAAAAAGCGCGGTCGATCCTTTTGATTTAACCGCCGCTGAAATAGAAGGCCGGCGGCAGTGCTTTGAGATATTTCATTTTCTCCGGGAAAATATACCGGGCTTTGAGAACGCGGTTATGCTTTCCACGGGGCCGAACATCGGCAGCCGGGAAAGCCGCAAGATCAATGGGATGTATAAATTAACCGTCCAGGATCTTCTCAATAATGTAATGTTTGACGATGCGATTGCCATGGCCGGTTATCCGGTCGATATTCACGCGCCGGACGGTTCGGGGACAAACAATACTTTTATGGAACCCGGAAGCTGGTACTCAATACCCTACCGCAGCCTGATAAGCAGGGAGATTAGCAATATGCTGGCAGCCGGACGCAATATCAGCGCCACCCATGAGGCCCTGGCCGCCGTACGTACAACCCCGCTGGTTATGGCCATGGGACAAGCCGCCGGTACTGCCGCGGCCCTTGCAAGCCGTAATAACAGCGCGGTACAAGATGTTGATATCAAAACACTCAGGGAAATTCTCGTGAAAGACGGCGTTTTTCTCAAGCCGTATAAAAAAGATGGGGGCTCTACCGGATAAATCCTGTTTGGCCGACCTTTCCCGATATTTCATCGTTCGGCATTTCATCATCCGAATTTGGCGATTGCCTGCTGGAAGAAACGGGGGTGGTGGCAGCGGCGGGTACCGCGTTCGGCGATTTCGGCGAAGGCTTTATCCGGCTTTCCTACGCGAACTCTTTGGATAATCTGAAAATCGCCGTTGACAGGCTGGCCAAATTCTGCGGAGGATTAACATGAAGATATTCCTTTTTTCGTATTTTTGCTAAAAAGACCGTCTCTTGTTGAATGCATGCTTCCTAACAATAAAGGGAGTTGCCCAACCCTGCCCCCGGCCATGCCGGGAACCTTAACGTACAGTCATTTGGTTTTGGGACAGGCTCCCCTGTCTTTTAACTTTCGTATACACTACAGGCAGGGAGTTTTATCATGGGTTCCGGTCCTCTGCGAAGCAAATTTGCCTACGGCGCAAGCGATCTTGCCTCAAACCTTTCCTTCAGCGCCATCGGCGTCTTTCTGATGATTTACTACACGGATGTGGTACATATTCCCGCGGCCGCCGTCGGCACGATGTTCCTCGTTACCCGTATATGGGACGCGATTACCGATCCCCTGATGGGCATACTTATTGATAAAACCCATACCCGCTGGGGAAAAAGCCGCCCGTATTTTCTCTGGATGTGCCTGCCCCTGGCAATCATGATGGTACTAACCTTCTCGGTTCCGGCGCGCTTGAGTGAGAGCGGCAAACTGGTGTACGTCTACCTCACTTTTATGCTGCTTACCATGGTTTACACGGCGATTAACATACCGGTCACCGCTATTTTGCCTCGGCTTACCACGGATTTGGGGGAGCGGACCGTATACGGGGTGTTCCGCGGCATTGGTGGGTTAACCGGCAATGTCATCGTAATGGCGGCCACCGTGCCCCTGGTAGCCGCTTTGGGCCGGGGAGAGCCGGCAAAGGGTTACCGTCTTGCAATGACCGTATACGCCGCGATTGTCCTGCTGTTATTTCTGTTTGTCTTTTGCAGCCTCAAAGAACTATCCCTTGACGAAGGTAAAAACGCAAAGCTCAGGCTTGCCGAATCAATCGGGGCGGTAAAGGGGAATCTGCCCTGGCTTATCATCCTGGCGGTGGGCTTCCTGCTGCAAATGCATGTGGCGATGCGGAGCGCGGCTCTGGTGTATTATTGCAAATATGCGCTGCGGAACGAGGGCCTGGCGCCGGTTGTAGGCATGCTGATGCTGATAATGGTATTCCCCATGCTCCTGCTGCCTGCCATAAGCGGCAGGATCGGCAAGCGCAATACGGTTATTATGGGCGGCTGTATCGGCGCGGTTGGTTTTCTCATCATTTGGTTGGGGGGGACGGTGATACCGGTGTTTTTGGCGGGGAATATCCTCAGCATCATCGGCCTCTCTTTTGCGCTGGGCCTGCTCTTCGTATTGATAGCGGACACCGTTGATTACGGGGAATATCAAAACGGCGTCCGCAGCGAAGGTTTTCTGTCGGCGGCGGCCAGCTTCGGGCAAAAAATGGGAGTCGGCCTTGGAGGCGCGGCCGCGGCCTTTGTACTGGGCGCGGGCGGTTATTCGGGAGAGGCGGAGGTCCAAACGCCTTCCGCCATCCGGGCAATACAATGTAACTATATCTTTCTCCCTTTAGCCGGTTTTGTGCTGGTCATTATCCTTATGTGTTTTTATAACGTGGACAAAACAGCGCCCCGCATGATGGCGGAACTGGAGGAGCGCAGGAGGCGCAAAGGGGAAGCGGGCCGAAAACCATCGTAGCGGTTTGCCGCGCTTCGCACATTATAATCCCCAAAAATCGCCTTCAGGCGATTTTTTACCCCGCAAACTGCGAAAGCAGTCCCTTAGACGGGGGTTTTTTGCGGCCTTAAGCGCAAAAACCCACAAGCGCAACAGGCTCCTGGGCCATGCGCCCCTTGCCGCTAAAGCGGCGCTGCTTTAACGGAACATTCAATTCTTCCTACGCCTCGACAAACAGTACCGTCTCCTGGGGTGTAAGCCATTCCGTTATTTCCCCGAATTCGCCCTTTTCAATTTGTTCCTTAATCCAGGGCAGCAGGTCCGCTTCGAATTGGTAACAGTACTGTTCGAGTTTTTTCATTACGCTGTCCATGACGCCCATATCGTTGTTTCCCGCGGCGTCCAGAATCGTTTCGCGCGCCGCGGAATCCGGGGCGGCCCTGGAGTGCTTTTGCCGTTGTTTTTCCATGTTGTCAAGCAGATCCTCAAGCTCCGCGATGAACTCTTCCACCGCGGCGATAAACCAGTGGTTGGCGTGCTCAATAAAGTCAACCTTCCCCGCTATGGCGGCATGTTCAAGCCGCTCGGCCATGTGCCCGATGCCTTCCGCCGATATGCTGTAGCTTGCCCCCTTGATCCGGTGTACAATAACTGCGTAATCCGCGAGCGCGTATTCCGGGGAGGCCCCCAGCATCCGCGCCGTCTCAATCAGCGGCGGCGTATGTATCACGTACGCGCGCAGGGAATCCATGTAGGCCTTGCCGTCCCAGCCGAAACGCCCAAGGCCTTTCTCCGCGTTGAGGCCCTCAATTTTCGCGGACCGGATCATCTCCGCAAGAAACTTGCTGAGAAATTCATCGCCCGCATAGCCCTGCAAAAAACGGGTGGGAAGCTCTGTTTCCTCGCCGTATCCGCTTTCAGCCAAAATGGTTCTATTTATCATTTTTCCATCCTTTCCCTTATTGGGTTTTCTTATGAAAACATATAATCTTCCTATTGAACGAAATACACCCTAAATTCAAAAAGCGTTCCTTTTTTGAAAAATAGCGTATAGAGGACGCCTCATTTTGAAATGTTACCGACGTTGTTACCGACGTACGTATTGACAGACTCAAATGGTCAGGTTTATAATATAACTGGGTAATGAAGGTAGAAATGTCGGAAAATTAAACACAGGTGAATAGAGCGCATATAAGGGGAAAAACCGTA
>JAISYA010000023.1 GCA_031270205.1 Treponema sp. | reverse complement strand
GCATATATTTACTATGCTATATACTTATTGCGCTTGGAAGCCTCTTTCGCTATAATGCGTTAAAGGAGTCGTGATGAACAGAATGATCTTCGCTTCACATGCCGCCCTGGCGCTTGCGGTTTTGCTTGCATTTATGGGTTGTTCCCGGCAGAGGGAGAACCCCTCAGAAGCCGCCGGTACGGCTACGGAACTGCGCTACGGTTTTACCTCTGAGCCGGTTACCCTTGATCCCCTGCACCCCTCCAACACGGCGGACGGCAGGAGTATTCTCTTTAACGTGTTTGAGGGTCTGGTAAAGCCCGATACCGAAGGCAGGCTCCAACCCTGCATCGCCGAGTCCTGGACTGTTGAGCAGGGCGGGCTTGTCTACAATTTTAAGCTGCGCCAGGGTGTTCTTTTCCATGACGGCTCGCCCCTGAAGCCAGTCGACGTACAATTTACTCTGGAAACCGCCATAGCTGCGGGCTTTGAGGGTTTTACCGGGATAGAAAAAGTTGAAACCGTAAACGACACGGTCATCATGACTCTCAAAAAGGCGGACCCCGAATTCCTTCCCTATATAACCATAGGTATTGTCAAGGCGGATAACCCGGATCGTGAGAAAAACACAATCGGGACCGGGCCTTTCTATATCGAAAGCTATACCGTGCAGCAGTCCCTGGTCTTGAAAAAATTCGACGACTACTGGCGGCCGCCACAGGAAGAGGGGACGCCCCGCCTCGACAAGGTGACCATCGTGTTTTTCTCGGATTCCGATGCCCTGCTCCTGGGCCTGCGGGGAGGCAGTATTGACGGAGCCAGCGTTACCGGCTCCCTTACCCAGCAGCTGGACCCTCAGCGTTTTGACATAGTGCCGGGTTATTCCGCCGCGGTACAGCTCCTCGCGCTGAATAACGCGCGCCCTCCCCTGGACGACATCCGGGTACGGCAGGCGCTTAATTACGCGGTGGACATTCAGGGAATAATCGACGCAGCTTTTTTCGGCCAGGGCCGGCCTTCAGGCAGCCCGCTCATACCGGGGCTTGCCGCCTATTACGAACAATCCCTCTCCAATCCCTATCCGCTTGATTTTGACCGTGCGCGTTCCCTTCTTGCGGAAGCCGGTTACGGCGAGGGCGGGCAAAAGCTTTCCCTGGAAATTACCGTACCGTCGAATTACGTCATGCACGTTGATACCGCCCAGGTGATTACAGGCCAGCTTGCGAAAGCGGGGATAAACGCCGTGATAAAACTCGTTGACTGGGCAACGTGGCTTTCCGATGTGTATCGTAACCGCGAATACCAGGCCACGATTATTTCACTGGACGCGAACAACGTGTCTCCGAGGAGTTTTCTCGCCCGTTACCGTTCGGACAGCGGCAGCAATTTTATCAATTTCAAAAGCGCCGATTTTGACCGGGTCTATGACGCCGCCTTAAGCGAAACCGATGATGAAAAGCGGGCCGGCCTGTTCAGGGAAGCCCAGCAGATCATTTCGGCTAACGCAGCGAGCGTGTACATTCAGGACATTTTTTATTTCAAGGCATTTCGGGGCGGGACATACGACGGGGTTTTGAACTATCCGCTTTATGTGATCGATTTTGCCTCAATGTATGGGACGTAAAGTAAATTGAATTTCATTTTTCGGAGACTTGCCGTTGCCCTTGTTACACTGTTTCTGGTGTCGGTGTTCAGCTTTCTGGCCTTTAGCGTCATCCGGGGGGATCCGGCGAGCCTCGTTCTCGGCACGGAAGCCAGTGCGGAACAAGTCGCCGCATTGCGCGCCGAGATGGGCCTTGACCGGAGTATCGGCGCGCGCTACCTCACCTGGCTTGCGGGTTTTTTCACCGGCAGGCTGGGGAACTCGGTCCGTTACCGGGGGGAAGCCGTTTCGGCGATGATCGCCGACCGTCTGCCGGTAAGTTTTGCCCTGGCCCTGCTTTCCCTTTTTTTTATTCTGCTCATCGCGGTCCCGCTCTCGCTGTTTTCCGTGCGGCGGGAAGGAGGACTTGCCGATAGTCTCGCCAACACCTTTACTGCCGTAAGTATCAGTGTTCCGGCTTTTTTCCTGGGGGTGCTCTTTATCTGGATTTTCGGCGTAAAGGCGGGGCTGTTCAGGCCCGGCCTTTACATTGACTACCGGGAGGATTTTGCCGGTTTTATCGCCTGCCTCTGTTTCCCCGCCATGGCAATCGCCCTTCCCAACGCGGCGGTCCTGGTCAAATTCCTGCGTTCTTCCCTGTATAAAGAACTGCACAGCGATTATGTCCGTACCGCCCGGAGCAAGGGAGCGGACGGCCCCCTGGTACTGCGCCGCCACGCCCTGCGGAACGCCCTTGTTCCCTCAATCACCGTTTTGGGAATGATCATCGCCGAGGTTTTTTCCGGGAGCATTGTGATCGAGCAGGTCTTTACGATTCCGGGAATCGGGCGGCTGCTCATTGCCGCGATCACGTCCCGTGACTATCCACTGATTCAGACACTGGTGGTGTACATTGCCGCCGTCGTACTCATCGCCAATACCCTCGTGGACATTGTGATTCAGATCATCGATCCGAGAATCAGGCTGAGCGGCCTTGAAAAATGGTCCGCGAAGAGACAGCGCCGGTTCGCGGGGGCGCGGGACGCGGCGTTATGCGAATAAAACCGAAACGCGAATCCGGGGCCGCTTTCTTCCTTGGGTTTCTTATCGCCGTGATGTTTCTGCTAAGCCTGCTCCCCGTTGACTATACCCGTATGGACCCGGGCCGGCGCTTTCTGCCGCCCGGCGCGGGGGGGCTTTTAGGAACGGATAACTTCGGGCGGGATGTTTTTTCGCGGATTGTGGTCGGCGGCAGATATACCCTTATCCTCGCGCTGGCCACGGTGGCCGCCGCCGCCGCTCTGGGCAGTATTCTGGGGCTGTTTTCCGGCTATTCAGGGGGGATTTGGGACGAGATCATTATGCGGATAATGGACGCTTTGAGTTCCTTTCCGAGCATACTCCTTGCCCTGGTGATGGTCGCCCTGATGGATAACGGTCAGTTCACCCTTTTTGTCGCGCTGTTGATACTCTTTGTGCCGAGTTTTACCCGCGTTATGCGCAGCGGCGCACTGCAATACAGGCACACCGACTTTATTCTGGCGGAACGAATCCTTGGCGCGGGTCATCTGCGAATTATCTTCATTCACATTTTGCCGAACATGATTCCCTCCCTGCTTTCCGCCTCGGTACTGGGGCTTTCCAACGCGATCCTCGCCGAGTCCGCCATGAGCTATCTCGGCCTGGGGATTCAGCCGCCCACGCCAAGCTGGGGACGGATGCTTTCCGAATCGCAGAATTTTCTTTTTAACGCGCCGTGGTGCGCCATCACGCCGGGTGTCTGTATCATGCTGACGGTGATTGTTTTTCATTACTTGGGCGAAAACATCCGCCGCCGGGGGGCGTAGCAGTGGCCCTGCTTGAAGTGCGGAACCTGTCCGTGGGAATTAGGCGAAACAACGAATCTCTTCCGGCGCTGAGCGGGATTGATTTTGACATTGAGGCCGGCGAAATCACGGGGCTGGCCGGAGAATCAGGCTGCGGCAAAACTCTTACCGCCCTCTCAATACTGCGCCTCCTGCCGAAGGCGGCGGAAATTGCGGGCGGCAGTATTATGTTTAATCCGGGGCCTGATGAAAAAGGCCGCGACCTGCTTTCCCTTGAAGAGGCGGAACTTTGCCGGATAAGGGGGAAAGACATCTCCATGATCTTCCAGGAGCCCCGCCAGTCCTTAAACCCGCTGCTTAGAATCGGCGCGCAGATCGGCGAAACCCTGAAACTGCACGGCCTGGGAGACAAGCAGGCGCGGGAAGCGGCCCTTGACCTGCTCGAAAAACTCGGCCTGCCCGAACCGGAAAAAGTCTTCAGCGCCTATCCCCACCAAATTTCAGGGGGGATGTGCCAGCGGGTGATGATCGCCATTGCCGCGATCTGCCGTCCCCGGCTCCTTATCGCCGACGAACCTTCCACCGCGCTGGATCAGGCAAGCCAAAGCCAGATACTCGCCCTGCTGCAACAGATAAACCGGGATTTCGGCGCTTCCATTCTCTTTATTTCGCACGATCTTTCCCTTGTCCGCCGCTTTTGCCGCCGATTTCTCGTAATGTACGCGGGGCGGATTGTAGAAAAAGGGCCGGCCGAAACCCTTTTTTCCGCGCCGGCCCATCCCTATACCCGTGGTCTTATCGGCGCAATCCCGAACAGGGAACGGCGGGGCAGGCCGCTGGCGAATATAAGCGGCAGAGTGCCCTCAATAGAGGACCGGCTTCCCGGCTGTCCTTTCGCACCCCGCTGCCCCCGGTCGGGGGAAAAGTGCCTCGCGGCGCTTCCGCCGGAAACGGACCTTGGCGGCGGGCGCCTTGTACGCTGTGTTATGGCGGGGAAAAATGACTGAAGTTTTTTCGCGTAACGGAATTGCTCCCGTACTCTCGATTCGGGATCTTTCCTGCGCATATATCAGCCGGAACTTCGGCCTCCTGGGCAAAAAAGAGGTCAAGCCTGTACTCAACCATATTAACATGGACATCGCTCCCGGAGGAATATTCGGCCTGACAGGGGAATCCGGCTGCGGCAAAAGTACCCTGGCCCGCTGCATTCTGGGGCTTATTGACTATGAGGGGGAAATTGTCATTGACGGGCAAAAGCGGGAAGAGCGCGGGCGGCTTTCGCGGGAGTGCCGTCTGCGGCTTGCACGGAAGGCGCAGATGGTGTTTCAGGACAGCGGCGCTTCCCTTAACCCGGCGAAAAAAATCGGCATTCTGATGGAGGAACCCCTGTGTATACACCGGATTGGCTCCCCTGCGGAACGGGAAAGAAAGACGGACGAAATGCTGGTCAGGGTAGGGCTTGACCCTTCGTACAAAAAGCGGCGGGTGACTGAGCTTTCAGGCGGCCAGAAACAGCGGGTCTGCGTGGGCCGCGCCCTGCTTCTTGAGCCAAAGCTCCTCATCGCCGACGAGGCGATAAGCTCCCTGGATGTTTCGGTAGCCGCGCAGATACTGAATCTGTTCCGGGACTTGCACGATGATTTGGGCCTCAGTATCCTTTTTATTTCGCATAACACGGACGCGGTGGAGTATCTATGCGACACCGTTGCGCTTATGGAAGGGGGGAGTTTAACCATATCCCACCAGGAACACGAAGGTTTTGCTTAAAAACTGTTCGGGGGGTATATTGTTGCAATGAATTGCAACAATATTTGATTCAGGGGGCGAAGCGCAACAGGCTCCTGGCAGACAGACAAGCGGTAGTCGTTCTACCGAACTCCTGCCGCTTAAAGCGGGAGGTTCTCCCATTCGTATATAAAGCGCAGGGCGTATTGCTGTATGCCGTCAAAGTAGTTGTCGATAAAGGCGGCAAGTTCCTTTCCCACGTAGCGGTAATGCCAGCTTTCCCAGCGGTAGCCGGTAAGGGCCTCGTAGCCATGAGGGAACGAGAGGGACCAGCCGAAGCGCGAAGCGTTAGCCGCCATCCATCGGCCCGCGGCGGTTTCGGCAAAGGTATCGTCAATCGAACCAAAATCAACGGCCAGCCCGGTTTGATGCTGGCTATAGCCGGGCCGGGCGGATTCCCTGTCCGCAGCCTCCTGCCCCATTTCACGGACTATCCGGTTATACACCTCGATCTGGTAAGCGTATGAACGATAGGCCGAGGACGCGAGGAGGGTGATTCCCTCAAGCATGGCCGCCTGCGCCATTTCGTCTAACGAATCGGCGGCGGCTTTGCGGAGCATAAGCCCCGCCCTGGTTACCCTGTAGGAACCGTCCCGCAGTTCAACAAGGTCCGCGGGTTCATAGCCCTCCGGCAGCGGGTGCTGTTTATCCACTAGTATCCGCAGGGAAGGGTCTTCCTCAAGGCAGCTCAGCAGATCGAGAATAAAAGCCGGGCTGTCCGCCATTGCCCGCGTTATCCGCTGCCTGATATCAGGGGGAATTGCGGCTTCCTCGAACACAAGGGATAAAAGCCCGGCAAATTCGGCGGTACCCGCGGCGCCCTGGGCCTCGCTCAAACGGGCAATGGCCTCGGCAAGATCGGGAAGCCCCTCTTCGGGAACGGCGCCTTCGGCCTCCAGCCTCTCCGGTAAGGGGACATCCGGAAGCGCCGGTTTTGAACGGGAACAGGACAAAACACCACAAGCGAGCGAAACAACACACAGTATGGACAAAAACCGTCCGGGCGAAAAAGGTTTAATGCGGATGAGCCTCCGCAGAGCAGGGATCCGGGGTATTAAACCAGACTTGCGAATAAAAAGCATGGGATAAGTATACCTGAAAAAATATTTTTTACCAGTGAGGCTTTTGTAATATCAGCAATTAATGGGGTTAATACCATATACGTTTACCTAACCTTAAGGAAATTAACCGCGCGGACTTTTGGCCTGGGATTCTCTGTTCTGTCCGTGTTGTCTGTGTGGTCAGCATTTTCCCGCTATTATCGCCATCAGCGCTTTGCTTTTGGGATCCCTCTGTCCGCCCGGAGGGAAAGCGGCGTTGATCAGCGCGCCGGAGGGCGTTTCTTCAATGGTTTTCTTTTCTCCGGCTATTAAAACCAGACCGCGCTCTGAACAGCCGTAGCGGCCGAAGCGCCTGTCCGGCAGGGGAAAAGCGTCGGAAATAAGCCGCGCCGATGTTTCCGGTACGGCGGACTGCGCGGGCGCGGGTAAAGCCGGGCCTGTCAACAGGAAACTCAACACCGCCCGCTCTTTGGGAATATTCACCAGGGCGGAAAGGCGGTGCAGGGACTGGGGGGCGTCTTCGGTTTCAAAGGCGAAATGGCACCAACGGTTTTTGCCGGTTCTCGACACGCCGCCGGGAAAGGGACAGGCCCCCTCGTGAGGGCAGGGAGAGAGAGGGCGGCGCTTTCGTTCAATGAGCGCCGCCCGCAGCAGGCTGATAAATTGTCCCGAACAGGGAACTCCCGGCTCCACCACCAGAATGGAAGCGCCATCGCCGGCAAAGCCGTCAAGAAGCCGCGCAGAAACTTCGGCGCTGCGGACAAACTCCTCCGTATTGCGCTGGGGTATGCCGTCGTAGTTTTCGTTAAATACATTTACCGCGCAAACCAGAGCGGCGGGTTTTCCCTTGAGGGCAAAAGCCGTTCCATGTCCGCCGGATACGACCCCCGCGCCAAAGTCTCCCTTCACGGTGATTATTTTCCAGGGACTGTCACCGGCAAGGGCGGCAAAGAATTTTTTGCCCGCCTCCAGCGCGGGGCCGCTTCTATCAACGCAGCGGAATTCCAGCGGCACTCCGCGGAGATCGGGACGGGAGATCCACAGCGCGGCGCAAAAGGTAAGGGGGCCGCAGCCCAGATCAGTTACGGCGTCATTCGCGGCAAGGGGGATGGGCAGGCCGGGCAGGAGGCGGCAGAGGCGGCACAGATTCCAGGGCAGGAAGTAACGGAGATAGGCGGAAAGCAGATTCGGCCTGCCGAGATAGGACAGGGAACGCCCGCCCCTGCCGCTGGTGAGGAGGCGGGAAAGCTCGGCCACATCGGCGGGCAGCGCGGAACGGAAACGGCCCGGCAGGGGAAAAGTCCTGTCGATAAGGGCGGGAATGCCGTCCAGTACGCGGCGGGTTTCAGGGTTCAGCCGGACAAAAAGATCCATCGGTGTTATCAGGTTTCCTTTTCTTTTTCTTTCATTAAAAAATACAATTCCATTAACTGGGAACGCAGGGCGGTAATGTACGCCCGTATATCCTGCCGTTCCCCGGAAAGTTCCCGAAACAGTTCTTCCCTCGCGCCCTCAACGGTAAAATGTTTGTCGTGGAGCAGGTGTTTTAGGCGGATAAGAATCTGAAGATCGCGGTCGGAATAACAGCGCCTGCCCTGGGTGTTTTTTTTTGACTGGATTAACGGTATCTCCTGTTCCCAATAGCGTATAACGTGTATCTTGACGTGTAACAGCCGGGCCGCGTCCGCGGCGGTGTAGCACCCCACAGTTTATTTCTCCCGGCGTTTGCCCGGCCCGGCGGAAGAGCGAAGCGTGATCGAGACGGGAATAAGGGAAAAGCCTAAATCTTTTCGTATTTTATTTTTCAGATAGGAAACATACGCATCGCTTACCACGCGGGAACGGGAAGCAAAAAAAATAAAGTTCACCGGATTTGCGGAACTCTGTACCGCGTATTTTATCCTGAAGCGGGTACGGGGGCCTGTGGGCGGCGGATATTCCTCAAGCCAGCGCTCCAGTGCGTGGTTGAGGCGGCCGGTTTCTATCCGGGTGGTAAGCTGGTCGTACATACGGATCGCGGTGTTAAGGAGCTTGTCCACACCGCTGCCGTCTTTGGCGCTCACCGGCACAATCGGGGCGTATTCCATCTTGCCGAAGAGAAAGCGCATCCGGTCGGAGACCGCCTCAAACGTATTTTTCACCTGGGGCATGGCGTCCCATTTGTTAAGCGTCATGATGATCCCCCTGCCCTTGTCGTGGGCCAGGGCGGCGATTTTTTTGTCCTGTTCGGAGAGTCCTTCCTGAGCGTCTATCATCAAAAAAACAATGTCCGCTTCATTGATGGTTTTTATCGCACGGTTTACCGAATAGTACTCGATGTTTTCGGTTACTTTGGTCTTGCGGCGGATTCCGGCGGTATCGAGAATCACAAAGTCCCTCGACTTCCAGGAAAAGGAACCTTCAACCACGTCCCTCGTGGTGCCGGGAATGTCGCTCACAATGGAAGCGTTAGACGAGGTAAGCCGGTTGGAAAGGGTGGACTTCCCCGTATTGGGTTTTCCCAAAAGGGCGATGCGGATCGGCCGCTTTTCCTCCGCCGCTTCCTCAACCGCGGAAAAATCAAGCCGGCTGACGATCTCCTGTTCCAGTTCACCCACATTGTCGCCGTGCTCGGCGGAAATCATAAAGACCTTTTCAAAGCCGCGGGACAGCAGGTTCCAGGCGTCGGCCTCCCGCCTGCCCCCCTCGGTTTTGTTAACCGCCGCGATAAGCCGGTCCCGGCAGGGCCGCAGAAGCCCGATAAATTCCTCGTCCTCCGGCGTTATTTCCCCGGCCTCAAAAATCAGGACGATGAGGTCCGCCTTTTTGATCGTCTCCAGGGTTTTTTCCAGTACCAGATCGTCGATACTTTCACCGCTTCCAAAGGCGTCACGCCTAACGGTATCGGCAGCGGATCTTTCCAGCTTAAAACCGCCGGTGTCGATGAGGCGCAGGGGCTTACCGGCGATAAAGCCGTCAAACTCCAGCGGATCACGGGTAACACCGGGAGTGGGATCCGTTATGGCCCGCCGCCTATGGAGCAGGCGGTTGAAAAGGGTAGACTTTCCCACATTGGGGCGGCCCGCTAGAACCACGGTGGGAAGATTGCGGTATTTCGCGGCGTTATATTCCATGCTTCACTGAGAATCCGTCTCCATCACGGCGCGGACTTCCGCGATGGAGCGGGCTTGCAGCGCTTTTCCGGCCAGGACTTTGCAGTCTTCAAAGCTGAGGCCCCGGATGATTTGTTTAACCGGCGGAATGGAAGAAGCGGTCATGCTGAGTTCGTCAAGGCCCAGCCCGACAAGAATCGCCGTTGCCGAAGGGTCCCCGGCAAGCTCGCCGCACATGGCGGCCTTGATGCCCTTTTCGTGGGCGGCGTCAATGGTCCGCTTGAGGAAGCGGAGCACCGCCGGATGCCGGAACTCGCTCAGATAATTGACCTTTTCATTTCCCCGATCAACCGCCAGGCTGTACTGCACCAGATCGTTGGTACCCAGGGAGAAAAAATCCGACTTTTCGGCGAGAATGTCGGCGGTCATCGCCGCGGAAGGTATCTCGATCATGGCCCCGGTCTCAATCGCTCCGGCAAAAGGCTGCTTCTTTTTTTTACATTCGCGGCGGGCATCGTCGAGCAGGGCCAGGGCCTGTTCCATTTCCTCAACGCCGGAGATCATGGGGAACATAATCCGCACATTCCCGTGAACGCCGGAGCGCAGTATGGCCCGTAACTGCAGCTTGAAGATATCCGGGTGGGCCAGGGAAAAGCGGATCGCCCTCCAGCCCAGCAGGGGATTTTTCTCGCTCATCGTGAGGAGTTCCGGAACAACCTTGTCGCCGCCAATATCCACAGTCCTGATCGTAACCGGCAGTTCCCCCATAGCTTTCAGCACGCGGCTGTAAGCCTCGTATTGCACCTCTTCTTCCGCGGCCCTCCCCGGCATCATATAGAGAAACTCAGAGCGGTACAGGCCTATGCCCTCCGCGCCGTAGTCGAGCGCCCGCTCCGCCTCTTCGGGAAATTCGATGTTCGCCTTGAGCGTCACCCTGCGGCCGTCTTTCGTTTCCGCCGGAAGGCTGCGCAGGGCCGTGAGCCTGTCCGTCCGCCTGCGGTACTCTTTTTCCCCGCTTTTCTCCCGGAGCAGTGTTTCCCTGTCGGGGTCAACCACCACAATCCCCGACGAACCGTTCAGCATCAGCGTCTGGCCGTCCTTGATCTCGCGGGAAATAACCGAAAGCCCCAGCACCGCCGGTATATTGAAAGCCCGCGCGAGAATCGCCGTGTGGCTGGTCCTGCTCCCCATGTCCATGACAAGCCCCTTCACATGGGACTTGTCCATTACCAGCGCCTCGGAGGGCATCAGGTCATGAGCCACAAGTATCACGTCCTCCTCAAGGCCGGCCAGGGAAAAGCGGCTGCGGGCAACGCAAAGCAGGCTGTTAATAACCCTGCTTGACACGTCGGCGATATCCACCGCCCGTTCCCGAAACACAGGGTCAGGCGAGGCCATCAGTTTCTGGCGGATTTCCCGCGCCTGCTCAGAGACCACCCATTCGATATTCTGTAGGGTTTTTTCAAGCCGGTCCCTGATTTGATCCAGAAAATCAACATCCTCCAGCATCATTAAATGCGTCTGAAAAATATCCGCCTGTTCCCGGCTCATCTCCCGGCAGGCCCGCTCATGAAGGGAGCGCACCTCCGCTTCCGCCTGTGCGGCGGCCTTTTGCAGCCGTTCCCACTCCGCCGCCGTTTCATCCTCAGTGATACTGTAACGGGGAATATCGGGCGTTTCATCATAGTGGTATACAAAGGCATTGCCAATGGCAAGCCCCGCGGAAGCCGGAATACCGGTGAACGTTTTCATCTGGAGGGAAAGATAGCACAAAAACGGCGGGGAATCAAGCAGTTCGGTAGAAGCACTATATCTCCCTATTTAGTGTAACATCACCTGCCCGCCGGTAACGGGGATAGCCTGGCCGGTTTCGTATTCCTGTTCCACGAGGTAGTAGATCGCCCGGACCAGGTCTTTGCCGGTACAGCCCCGTTTCATGGGGACTTTGGATTCGTAGAAGGCCCGCACCTCGGCTGTGTTTTTTGCGCCGGGGACTTTCCCGGTTTTGAGGTATTGGACAAAAAGGCCCTTCTCCGGATCAGACCAGAGCGGGCCGTCCAGGAAATTTCCCGGACAGACGGCGTTTACTTTGATGTTGTATTCCACCAGTTCCATGGCGAAGCTCGCCACAAGGCCGATACCGCCGAATTTGCCGCCCGCATACGCGCCGTTTCTGTTTGAACCTTCCAGCCCCGATTTGGAATTGATCTGTATGATGTCGGTTTTCCAGCGGGGGGCGGTCCGGCTCTGGGTCTTTAAGAGCCTGCCGGCAAATTTGGTGATGATAAAAAAGCCGGTATAGTTGATGTCGGTAACAAACTTAAAGTCCGCCAGCCCCTGTTCAAGAACGCTGCCCGCCTTGAGTACCCCGGCATTGCTGACGCAGAGGTCCAGCCCCCCGGCGCTCTCCGCTGCGGCATTGCACATCGCCTCCACCGAGTCTTCGTCCGACACGTTCACCTGAAGGGCCAGAGCCGCAGTCCGCTTTTCCGCGGCGTTGACCGCTTCCGCGAGTTTGCGTGCGCCCTCAAGGTTGAGGTCCGCGATAAACACCAGCGCTCCCGCGGCGGCGAGGTTCCGCACTATTTCCTCACCGATGCCCTGAGCGCCGCCGGTGACCAGGGCCGCGCGGTTTTTCACCACGCCGGCCCGCGCCGCCGCGTCGATGAGCCTGCCGTCCGCGGCGGGCGGCGCCACCACCGGGGAATCGTTACTCTCCGCGAGCCGCTTCCGCGCGGAATCAAGATCATCGTCTATCCAGTACAGGGCTTCGGGTTTTCCGTCAGCCGTCAATGATACGCAGGAAGGGATCAAAACCCCGCCGGCGGACGAGGCCGCATGGAACGGGGCCGTTTTCCACGCGGCATACGCTTTTTGAATAATCCCCGCGATGGTTTCTTCGGTATCCCCGCCGGCGATCTCTACGCTCATGGCGCGCGCGGGAGCCTTTCCCCCTTTCGCCGGTTCGTACATGGCGATTTGGGGTTTTCCCGCAAGGTCAATGCAGAGTCCCCGAATCATGGGGGCGACAGAAATATAATTCATATTATCCTTCCTTTCTCAATTTCATGTGCTATGCCGGCGGCGGAATCTTCCGGATGCGACAGGTCCAGCCGTTTCCCGAAAGCGGCGTAAGAAGCGAGCCGCCCGGCGAGGCTAAGTCCCGCCAGCGGATTTTCCAGCGAGAACAGGCCGTAGCGCTTGTCTATCGAAGCAATTCTTTCGTGGGCGATAAGCGCCCAGGTGGTGTCAATAAGATGCCTGAATTCGTCCCGTAAGACTTCGGGGCAATTAAAAGACTGGCGGGAACTGTTGATATCCACGCCTGAAATTTCCATAAAGTCCCATTCCGCGGAAAGACGGCGCAGGTTAGCGAGTTGTTCCGGGGTATTCCGCGGAGGCATGTAGGTAACGGCCCTATAGCCCAGACGGGACAGTTCCGCAAAAAGCTCGCCGATAAAATCATCCTCGAATTTTTCCGCCCGTTTGTCCCCGGTGGGGGATTCTTTGACGTCGCCCAGGTAGGCGTAGGCCGGAATAGCGGCTATGGATTGGGCGAAAGCCGTTACGCGCTCCGCCGGAATACATTCTTTTTCATCGGGCTGGATAAAAATCTTCGGCAAAAACTCGGACTTGAGCAGGCCAAGGAGGTCATACAAATAGTGAGGATTGGCGGCGTCGGCGAGCAGCGCGGCGATCTTGGGTGAAACGGCAATACCCAGCTTCGCCTTGAGCGCTTCGGCAAGTTCCGGCCCTTTCCCATATTTTAGAATACATTTTTCGGCCAGCGCCGCGAGGAGGTGCCGCTCGGTGATCTCCCCCCCTTCCGCGTATTTTGACTTGCCGCGAATTTCCCTTTCAAAATCAATTTCAGCCATGCCCGCTTCCCAAAGCGCCGCGTTAGCCGCAAACGCCATCTCCCTGGTCCGTTTAAGCCGCCCTTCCCTGACGGGCTTGAGGAAATCCGCCGCCGCCTGAATCGCCGGCCGGGGTATTCCCTGAACGGTCATGTATACAAAGCCTGCCGAATCGGGGTTGTTGATTTTTTTCCCGGCAAAAGGACCGGGCCTGCCGTCCGCGCCCGTTTTGAAGCTGACCCGCACTTCAAAGCCCACGCAGCCGCCTATGCCCAGGACGGAGCAGGCTTCGATCATCTCCTCCGCGGCGGCGATGGAATCATGATCCACCGAACCCGCCGCGGCAAGACCGGCATCCCGCGCCAGCAGGGCCGCCATGGCGGGGGTATAGGGGCTGAAACTGTAAATCGTGTGGATGTGGTTGTTTATTTCACCGGAAGGGCGCCCGGCGGAAAAGGCGGCGCTTTTTTGCGCTTCGGCCTCCCATACACGCAGGGCGGCAAGACGACCGGCTCTGTCCGCGCCGGGATCATTGATCGACTTTGGATAGTCCTTTATTACTCTCATTATTTCTCGATTATATTCCACTTTTAATAATTTTCGCAATACCACAGGAAATTCCAAAGCCTGGCTTTGGAAAGTCTGTTGGAAATATCCGTGAAAGGTGAGCCTGTTCCAAAACTAATTGACTGTGCGCTCACGTTCCCGGCATAGCCGGGGGCACGGTTTTGGACCAGGCTCTTGCAGTTTTTCAGGCTAAAGCCTTGCAAAACTGCGTTTTTT
>JAISYA010000010.1 GCA_031270205.1 Treponema sp. | reverse complement strand
GGGAGAAGTGGATTTGATAATGGGGACAGAAAACCTCCTGCTCAGCGCGACAAACTATATGGAGCGGCCTGGTTTTAAGGCCAACATGGTGTTCAACCGGACTTACGAATCCACCTTTGGTTTTAACAAAGATGAAGTCCTGCTCTGTTCCATTGTGGACAAGGCGCTTGGCGTGGTAGATACCAAGGCTATATCCGACCGCTGGTCGCGCAGGGTCTTTGATTACCGGAGCAAGGTGGCCCGTTCGCGGATGCCCTACATGATTGGCGCCTCTATCCTGCTGCTCTGCCTTATCGCCCTGCTGTTTTTCATGTTCTTCCGGAGCCGGCGGGAAAGCAAAGCCCTGGAAATCGCTGTTTCCGAGCGCACCCGGGAACTGGCGGCCCAAACGGAAATCGCCCTATCCGCGTCCCGGGCCAAAAGCGATTTCCTGGCCAGCATGAGCCACGAAATACGCACCCCCATGAACGCCATCAGCGGTATGTCGGAACTGCTCCTGCGGCGGGACCTTGACGATGAATCCAAAGGCTACGTCAGGGACATCAAACAGGCATCGTCAAACCTCCTCTCGATTATCAACGACCTGCTTGACTTCTCCAAAATTGAGGCGGGCCGCCTTGAGATTATCCCGGTTACCTATTATCTCTCCTCCCTGATCAACGATGTGGTGAACATTATCCGCATGAGGCTCGTTGAAAAACCCATCCGCTTTTACACCAACATCGACGCCGCTATTCCCAATATGCTTTCGGGCGATGTGGTGCGGGTCAGGCAGATATTCCTTAACCTCTTGGGCAACGCGGTAAAATATACGGAGAAGGGATTTATCAGCGTAACCATTACCCAGGACCAGAGGGAAGAAAACAAGGTAATCCTGAGAATAGTCGTGGAGGATTCGGGGGTCGGGATAAAACCCGAGGACCAGCGGAAACTCTTCGGTGAATTTGTCCAGGTGGATACCCATAAAAACCGGAGCATCGAGGGGACGGGCCTGGGCCTGGCCATAACCAAACGGCTCTGCCTTGCAATGGGCGGGGACATTTCCGTGGAGAGCGAATACGGCAGGGGCAGCGCCTTTACCGCCCTTGTCCTCCAGGCAATCGCCGATGCCCGGGGCGCGGAAATGCCCTTTGCCGCGGTGGACAATCCCGGCGAAAAGAAAACCCTGATCTATGAGCGGCGGGTCATTTACGCGAAATCCGTGGCCTGGTCCCTGGAAAACATGGGGGTTCCCCACCGGCTCGTAACGACCCTTGAGGATTTTACCGAGGCCTTGCGTGCCGAAGACTGGTACTTTGTGTTTTCCGGTTACGGTCTTTACAATCAGATCAAACCGGTAATGACGCAGCTCGAAAAGGAATTCCCCCAAAAGAAAGGTCCGCCCCTGGCGCTGATGATAGAATGGGGAACCGAGGCGTATGTTCCCAATGTGCGTTTCGTGTCACTGCCGGTACAATCCCTGTCGATTTCCGACGTGCTCAACGGAGCGCCGGATCGCCGGAACTATGGGGAAAGCGTTTTTAGCGGAACCCGGTTTACCGCCCCCGCCGCGCGGTTTTTGGTGGTGGACGACATCGCTACCAATCTGAAAGTGGCGGAGGGGCTTATCGCTCCTTACCATGCGCAGGTGGATACCTCCTTGAGCGGAGCGGAAGCCGTAGAGCTGGTCAACCGGAACATATACGACATCATCTTCATGGATCACATGATGCCCGGCATGGACGGCGTGGAAGCCGCCGCCATCATCAGGGAGTCCGAAGGCGAATACTTCAAAACTGTTCCCATTGTCGCGCTTACGGCAAACGCCGTGTCGGGAATGAGGGAAATGTTTCTGTCCCAGGGGTTCAATGATTTTCTTGCCAAGCCCATCGACGTGTCCAAGCTGGACGATGTGATTGGCAAGTGGCTCTCCAGGGAAAAACAGATAAAGGCGGACGGCACAAGAGCGCCGGGGAAGGAAGCCGCTTCGGCATCCCCGCCGCTTGTCATTCCCGGCGTGGATGCCGCGAAAGGAATAGCCATGACCGGCGGCACACTTGAGGGCTACCGGAAGGTGCTGGCGCAGTTTTACAAAGACGCCGCTGAACGGCTGCCCCTGTTGCAACACGAGCTGGGGGCGCTGCCGTTGTTTGTAACCCAGGTTCATGCATTAAAAAGCGCGTCCGCCACCATCGGCGCGGCGGAAGTGTCGGCAGAGGCGGCGGAACTGGAAGCCGCGGGAAAGGCCGGGGATATGGCGGCGATAGCGGAGAAGCTGTCGCAATTCCGCGAACACCTGACAAAACTTATTGAAGGGATAAGGAATGTAGTGGTGGAAGAAAAGCGAGAAGGAGAAAGCGGAGAGCCGCAAACCGAAAACGCCGCCAAAGAAACCGTCTTTAATTTGCTTTCCACTTTACGGGCCGCGCTTGAGACAAAGAACATGAAGGAGATTGACAAACTGCTTGAGGAAATAGAACAACTGCCGTTAGACACGGAAACGCGGGAACAGATAAACGCTGTTTCCGATAAGGTGTTGATGGGAGAATATACGGAGGCGATTGAAACCATCAATATATTAGCTGCCGCAAAGGAACGTTGAATTATGGAAATGAATAACAACAAAATTATTTTAGTTGACGACAACCCCTCTAATCTGAGGACAGGGAAAAATGTGTTGTCTAAAAAATACG
>JAISYA010000003.1 GCA_031270205.1 Treponema sp. | reverse complement strand
GAGGCGCAGGAAGCCTCTGGGTCGGCCCGGCGAAAAATTTCCGCCACCGGTTCCGGCGGATTGGCCAGCATACCCCCTTTGACCGGCTCCATGATGATGACCGGCTTGCCGTATTTTCGCGCCATTTGGTAACAGGCCCTGGATTGAATGGCCGGATATTCCCAATCCGCATAATTTATTTGCAGCTGCACAAACTCCATTTCCGGATGGGCGATCAGAATCGGCTCCAGTTCTTCAGGCGTAGAGTGGAAAGAAAAGCCGACATGTTTGATGAAACCTTGGCGTTTTTTTTCCTGAACAAAACACCACATGTCGTAGTCGTCAAAGAAACGGGTCCGGCTCTCGCCAAGATTATGGAGCAGATAAAATTCAAAATACCCCGCACCGGTCTGATTCAACGAAGTGTCAAACTGGGCAATGGCTTCCTCTCTGTTTTGGCAATTAATCCAGGCGGCATTTTTGGTGGCCAATTGATAGCAGTCTCGCGGATGCCGCTCCACCAACGCCTGGCGAATGGCCTCCTCACTGCCGGGATAGGCCCAGGCCGTGTCGAAATAAGTAAAACCGGCGGCCAGAAATTGATCGACCATTATTTTAACCTGTTCCACATCAATGTCACCACCGAGGCGGGGCAGTCGCATCAGGCCGAATCCAAGTTTTTTAATATCTTCTCCTAAATAGGCCACTTTCTTCCTCCATTTAAGTTTGCGCCCAAATCGGCGACAATTTTGGCTGTGTTCAGCCGTCACAAGATGTATTTGTTTCCTTCGATATGTCTGAATAGATACTTTTCAGTATAAGTGAATGATCCTCTGGTCTCAGAACCCACCGGGTCATTATAAGAACCACCGGCTTTTATAAATTTTGTTGAAAACCTATCGCCGGCTTTGACAAAGTCCATGTAACCATCGCTCCAGGTACCATCAGCAAAAATAGCAGCCATCGTGCTGGTAGTCGGATATAAATTTGCGATTGTTATTGTAGAACCGCCATCCAGCTTGATTGTTGTTATATTCAGGACATCGCCTGTGCCTATGGTCGCCGTAAAAGTTGTTCCACTGCTGGAGCTAAATGTTACGGTAACGCCGGATACCTGTATGCTGCCAGTGCTTACCGAGGTTCCATTCCGTTTGATAACATAGCGTGTGCCGCTTGTAATGGCCCGGACTGACCTGCTTTGCGGGGTCAGGGTTAATTCGATAGTAGCATAGTCTGACGTGACTCCGTAATAAACACTGGATTGCGTTACCGCCGAGGTTGTACCGCCGCCGTCACCACCAGTGCCGTCACCACCGGTACTGTCGCTGCCGGTGGGGCAGGCGGCAAACAGGATAGCCATTGCCGCGAGCGCGGCAATACCGACGGGATTCTTCTTTTTCATACGTTACTCCTTTTTAATGAGGATATCAAAAGCCGGTAGGCCCCCGTGCGGAGGCGTCCGGCATTTTTGCGTGGTTACGGAAGGGAAGCAAGGCTGCCCTGTGGGCAGAGTCGTCTCCCGGAAAAGAGATTCGGGTGAGTATATATATAGAGAGAGAGATTATACTGGCAAGTGCGGAAAAAAGCAAGCAAAAAGTGAAAAGAATGTGAGAAATCGTAGTCTTCACCCCGTTCTTGTGAAGCAGTGTAGCACGGTTTTGCCCGGCGGTCAAGCAGAACAATGAACAAAGAGCAGTGAGCAGTGAGCAGTGATGTCAATAGCGGACTCCCCGTTCTCCGTCCTCGATAAACTCGCTCTTCATTCGCTCTTCTTTGCTCCCTGCTCTCTGCTCTTTGCTCTTTGCTCTTGAATCTTTCCCCCAATCCGGTATAATGGGGGCTGAATGATTGTACCCATGAAAAAAGTGTCCCTCGTGGTTATGGAGCGGGAGCGGGAGATTTCCCTCGAAAAGCTGCGGGAAGCCGGCGTGCTGCACCTGGAAAAAAAGAACGTCTCCTCCGACGCCCTGGGCGCGCTGCTGGAAAAGCGGTCGGGGCTTAGGCGCGCGCTGGGCATGGTGCGCCGGTATCCGGCGCGCAAAACAGACGGAGCCGGCGGCGCGCCCGCCGCAAGCGCGGAGGATATGGTACGCCGTATCCTGGGCATGGGGAACGAAAAAAAGATTCTGCAAGACCAGATTATGTACCAGACCAAGGAGCGGCGGCGGCTTGAACTCTGGGGGGATTTTGATCCCCGCGCCCTTACCGCGCTTGCCGCGTACGGCGTTACGCTGATTCCCTACGAACTTCCCCTGAAGGCTTACGATTCCCTGGGGGAGGAGACAAAGCTCATCGTTATTTCCCGCGACAAGCGGGGGGTGCGCGCTTTCGCGCTTTCGGAAATTGCCGGGGCGCAGCCCTTTACGTTTCCCGTGCTGTCCCTTTCGCTGATTGACGGGCGCCTAAAGGAAATAAGGCGCCGTATCGATGAAATCGAGGCGGAGCTTGCCCGCATGGCGCTCCGCAGGGACGGCCTGGAGGCGGAACTGGCCCTGGTGCAGGAACGGATTGAATTTGAAACCGCCCGGGCGAGCATGGAAACCCTGGAGGAGCCTGCCGCCGAATCCACCGTTTCGTGGCTGTGCGGCTTTGCGCCGCATGACAGCCTGGGGCTGCTCAAGCGGACCGCGGCGGAAAACGGCTGGGCCCTGGTCTGCGAGGACGCCGCGGCCGCCGACCGGCCGCCGACCCTGGTTAGAAACAACGCCGTTGTGCGCATCATCCAGCCGCTGTTTTCCTTTTTGGGGACTATACCCGGCTATCAGGAATATGACATCAGCCTTTCATATCTCGTGTTTTTCTGTCTGTTCTTTGCGATGATTTTCGGCGACGCCGCCTACGGCCTGTTGCTTTTCGCGGCCTCCCTGGCGGCGGGCCTGGTCTTTAGAAAGAAAAGCGGCGCAATGCCCGACGCGGCGAAGCTCTTTATGCTGCTTTCGTGCTGCACGGTGGTGTGGGGGGCCGTTACCGGCTCGTGGTTCGCCGCGCCTGTGGAAAGCCTGCCGCCGGTTTTGCGCGCCCTTATCGCGCCGCCGTTTAACAATACCGGGCCGCTGGCCGCCTTCCCCCCGGCGCTGCGGCGGGTGTTTAAGCTGCCCGCGGAGGTTCCGGCCGGCGATCTGAAAACCCGCTGGAATATCCAGTTTCTCTGTTTCACGGTCGGGGCGGCGCAGCTTGTGTGGGGCCGCGGCAAAAACATCCGCCGGCTCCTGCCCTCCCTGACGGCGCTGGCCCAGGCGGGCTGGCTGCTCATGATGCTGGGCCTGTACTTCCTCGTGCTGTTCATGCTCCTTAAAATGAGTCTGCCGCCTTTCGCGGTGTACCTTATCGGCGGCGGCCTGGCGCTCTACTTTGTCTTTGCCGAACAGAACGGCGGCAATTTCCTCAAAAACATCGGGAAGAGCTTCGCCAATTTCCTTTCGATATTCCTGAACGCCGTGGGCAGTTTCGCGGATATTATCAGTTATATACGGCTCTTCGCGGTGGGGCTGGCGGGGAGCATTATCGCCCAGAGTTTCAACTCAATGGCAATTCCCGCCGGGGGCTTCGGCGCGCTGGGCGTTGGGTTCTTTTTGCGGGTTTTCGCCGCGGCGCTGATTTTGGTTTTCGGCCACGCCCTCAACATCATGATGAACGCCCTTTCGGTGATTGTCCACGGGGTGCGTCTTAATCTTTTGGAATACGCCGGCAACCATTTGGGAATGGAATGGTCCGGTTACGCATATAAACCTTTTGCGCTAAAGCAAAAGAAGATTTGAACTAACCGCGGACTCACAGGCGTTTGCTTGCGCTTTCGCTTGCGCCGGTGAGGTCCGCGGTTATTCGTGAGGAGATATGTATGGATACGGGATTGGTCGGCGAGATTGGAATTGGGGCCTGCCTGGGCCTTTCGGCGCTGGGTTCGGCGCTGGGCGCGCGCTCGGCGGGCATGGCCGCTATCGGGGCCTGGAAAAAGTGCTTTATTCAGAATAAGCCGGTACCGTTCATTTTGGTGGCTTTCGCGGGCGCTCCCCTGACCCAGACGATTTACGGTTTCATTCTGATGAACGTGCTTGCCGCTACTGAGCGGCTCAACGGTTTTCAGCTTTTGGGCGTGGGCCTCTTCGCGGGCCTTGCCATCGGCGCTTCCGCGTATGCCCAGGGGTGCTGTTCCGCCTCGGCCTCGGACGCCTACGCCGAAACCGAGCAGGGATTCGGCAACTACATGTTGATCATCGGTTTGTGCGAAACCGTGGCCCTGTTCGTGATGGTCTTCGCCATGCTTATCGCGTAAGAAGAAGGATGCCCGATCAGCCCTGGATCGGCCACTGCGGCGGCTAAAGCCGCCGCGCGGTCTATGGCATACGGGGGCGGTCACTGGGCCTACGCTATGCCGCGTTAGGCCAGCTACACGGCTTACGCCGTGCCATTACTGAGACGGCGGCCGCTACGGCGGCTAAAGCCGCCGCGCGGTCTTCGGCATACAGGGGCGGTCATTGGGCCTACGCTATGCCGCGTTAGGCCAGCTACACGGCTTGCGCCGTGCGTTTACTGAGCGGGCCGCGCGGCGGCTAAAGTGTAAGGGAAGATGAGCGGAAGGGTTTCCAATACGGTACTAATAGGCGGCGGCCACTGCGGTTCTGTCGGCGTGGGGGGCGGTTTTCCCGTGCGTATTCAGACCATGTGGAAGGACCGGCTTTCGTTGGCGGATACCGAAGGCGAAGCCGGCGCGGCCCTGGCAGGACGAATTGAGGGCCTGGGCCGGATGGGCTGCGGCCTCCTCCGCTTTGCGGCGCCGGACCTTGAGGCCGCGGAAGCGCTGGGGCATCTTGCTTCCCTGGTCTCCATGCCGCTCGTTGCGGACATTCACTTTGATTACAAAATAGCCCTCCGCTGTATGGATTTCCCCATAGCCAAAATCCGCGTCAATCCCGGCAATATCGGCGGCAGGGAACGGGTCCGCCTGGTGCTTGAAAAAGCCGCCGCAAAGGGGATTCCTATCCGCGTCGGGGTGAACGCCGGAAGCCTTCCCCCGGACCTCAGGCGGCGGGTGGGCGCGGGGATGGACACGGCGGAAGCCCTCGCCGAAGCCGCGGAGCGGGAACTGGCGGTCTGTGCGGAATTCGGCTTTGACCAGGTTTTGGTATCAATGAAAGCCTCCGGAATTGCCGATACTGTAAAGGCGAACCGGATTCTCGCGGAGCGTAGCGCCGCGCCGCTGCATATCGGCGTCACCGAGGCGGGGCCGCTGGTGGCAGGAACGGCCCGCAGCGCCGTCGCGCTGGCAGCCCTGCTCGCCGGGGGTATAGGCGACACGCTGCGGGTGTCGCTGTCCGATACTATGGAAAACGAGGTGATAGCCGCAAGGGAGATACTGGCCGCGGCGGCGGAAATGACCGCCCTTCGGCCCTTCGACTTCGCGGCTGCCGCGCATGTCCAGGCGCGGGGACCGGCGGACAGGCTCAGGCGGCCGGGCGTTACCATCGTTTCCTGCCCGCGCTGCGGCAGGTACGGCTTTGACACCCACGGCTTTACCGCCCGCTGGATGCCCGTTCTCTACGCCCTGGACAGGGACATCAGTGTGGCCGTCATGGGCTGCGCGGTGAACGGCCCTGAAGAAGCGAAACACGCCGA
Organism: Treponema sp.; assembly: GCA_031270205.1. GTDB lineage: Bacteria > Spirochaetota > Spirochaetia > Treponematales > Breznakiellaceae > WQXQ01. The sequence continues at coordinate 8,544 of JAISYA010000003.1, read as the reverse complement.
TTTGGGTATTACCGGCGCGGGGGACAAGGTGCTTATTTTCCGTCACGGAAAAGTGATACGGACCATACACGCCGCCGAAGCGGACAGCGCTTTTAAGGATGAATTGGAAAAATTATAGGAATTGACCATGAGGAGATACACGCCGCTCATCATTTTCCTTATTTGTATATGCTGCGCGGTTTCACTTGCCGCGCAGGTTCCGGCAAACCGGCCCTGGTGGTATACCCTTGAGCGGGGAAAAAACCTGTACCGGGACGGCGATTACGGGAACGCCCTGCTGGCCTTTGAGGACGCCCGGCGCGAGCGGCGGGCCATGTACGAGCGCATGGAACAGGATCTTATCAGCCTCCTTTCCGTGGCCGAGGTACGCCGCCTGGGAGATTCCCTGGAACGGGTGGAGCGCTACGCCGGGGAGCGTTCCTACACTTCCGTCTCCGCCGCCCTGGAGGAACTCTATTACCGCGTTCCCCGTGAAAGTTTCAACAATTCCGCCGCGGCGGCACTGGACGCCCTGGGGCGGCTCAAGGATTACCCCGAAGCGGAGTACTGGATAGGCGAAATCTACCGCGCCGAAGGGGAGCTTACCCTCGCCCTTAACCAGTTTCGCAAGGCCTGGGAACAGCGCGCCCTTTTTGAGAACCAGGGCTTTGCCACGGAGCTGCTCTATAAAATCGCCGGCGTCTACAAAACCATCCCGCTTAAAAATCCCCAGAACGGACAGTACAATCAGCGCGCCTACAACGAAATGGAGCGGACCCTCCTTTTGATAATCGAGGGCGACACCCTGTGGTCCGACTCCGCCCCGGCCGGGCAGCGCCCGCCGGATGAGACGGTCTCCCACGCAGCGGCTTCCGCTTCCTTCGCCCGCCGCGCCATGACCCGCACCCTTGAACAGGAGGGGGCGGCCCGTTTTCTTACCATGTACCGTTATCACAACACGGAAGCCGAGGAAGCGCACCGGCTGCTGGGCTTTTACTATGCGCTTTCGGGCCGCCACAGCCGCGCCCAGGAACACCTCATGTTCGCCTTCCTCATCCAGAACACCGTCATCATTGAGGAACTTATCCGCCGTGAGTACGATTTCGCTTTCAGCAGCCTTGAAGCCCTTACAGAAGAAACCGGGCGCAGCTCCATCCTCTCCGCCTATACCGCCAGGACCGATTACTACAAGACCGCCTACTACCTTGCCGCCAGTCTTTACGGCAACGGCAAAGCCGCCGCGGCCCGGGAACTGTGGGCCTTCCTCGCTTCCCGAAGCGAAGCCGCTGAATGGCAAAACCGCGCCGCCGCCCAGCTCGGCCCCGAAGGTCCCCGCCTTGAGCGGACCGTGGAAATGCCCTGATATGCTTTGACAATAGAGCCTGTCCCGCAACTGATTGACCGTGCCAACGTTCCCGGTATAGCCGGGGGTGCTTTGGGACAGGCTTGAAGATGAAAAAACGGTTTGACTAACAGCGCAAAGCGTGGTAAACCACAAGGGGGCAGTGGAATGATAGACACAGTAAAACTGAGGCAGGTAGTAGGAGAACTGGACGAGGATTCGGTAAACGAAATGCTGGACCAGTTTATCGCGTCAAATCCCGGCGGCGAGGACGCGCGGCAGGCGGTAGAAGCCTGCCAGCAGGGTATGGAAATAGTGGGGAACAACTTTGAGAAAGGCGAGTATTTTGTGGGGGATCTGATATTTGCCGGCGAGCTGCTTACCGCGTCCATCGAAAAACTCAAGCCGCTGCTGGGGGCGGGCGGCAGCGGTAACCGGGGCGTGATAGTGCTGGGAACGGTGGAAGGGGATATTCACGACATAGGGAAAAATATTTTCAAGGGAATGGCGGAAGCGGCGGGCTTCAGGGTGGTGGATATCGGTATCGATCAGGCGCCCGCGGCGTTTGTCAAGGCGGTGCGGGAAAGCGAGTCGAAAATAGTGGGGCTTTCCGGGGTTTTAACGCTGTCGATAGAATCGATGAAGCGGACAATAGAGGCCCTGAAGGAAGCGGGCCTGCGGGATTCCCTGAAGATAGCCATCGGCGGGAACGCGGTCAATCCAGACGCCTGCGCCTACGCGGGGGCAGACGCGTGGAGCAAGAACGCCGCCGAAGCGGTAAAGGTATGCGGGAGCTGGGTATAGCGGCTTGCTGCGCTTCACCGAATCTTTTTCCTGAGCGCCCTAATCTGCCGCCGCACTTCTTTGGGGGCCGGGCCGCCGGGGAGAGCGCGGGCCTTTATACAGGCCTCCGGGCTGAGGGCTTTGTAAATATCTTCCTCAAAAAGTTTGGAACGCGCTTTTAATTCGGCGAGGCTTCTGTCGGTGATGTGCCTTCTGCCCGCCTCAATGCAATCGCGCACAATGAGGGCGGCGGTTTCGTGGGCTTTGCGGAAGGGGAGACCCTTGCGGACCAGGTATTCCGCCGCGTCGGTGGCTTCCAGGAAACCGCCGGAGCAGGCGGCCTTCATCCGCTTTAGGTTGAATTGGGTGTCCCGCATCATGCCGCGGAACATGCGCAGGCAGGAACGCAGCGTGTCAAGGCTGTCAAAGAGGCTTTCCTTGTCCTCCTGCAGGTCTTTATCGTACGCGTAGGGCAGGCCCTTGAGCAGGGTGAGCAGCGTGACGAGGTTTCCGGCGGCGCGCCCCGCCTTGCCCCGGATAAGCTCGGCGAAGTCGGGGTTTTTTTTCTGGGGCATGATGGAAGAACCGGTACTCCAGGCCTCGGCAAGTTCAATGAATTTGAATTCCTCGCTGGCCCAGAGAACCACGTCTTCGCAGAAACGGGAAAGATGCACCATGGCAATGGCGCAGCAGGAGGAAAGTTCCAGGGCAAAGTCCCGGTCCGCCACGGAGTCCATGGAGTTAAGGCCGGGCCGGGCAAAGCCCAGCTCTTCGGCGGCGGCCTTGCGGTCCAGGGGAAGCCCCGAACCGGCAAGCGCGCCCGCGCCCAGCGGACATTCGTCCAGACGGGAGAGGGCGCCGGCAAAACGGGAAAGGTCCCGCTCAAGGGCGGCGCACCAGGCAGTCAGGTGATAGCCCAGAGTTACCGGCTGCGCCCGCTGCAGGTGGGTGTAACCGGGCATGACGGCGGCGGCGTGTTTTTCCGCCTGGTCCAGCAAAACCCCGATAGTTTCGGTTAACTCGGCGCAAAGCTCCGGCACGGTCCGCTTCAGGTAAAGCCTGAAATCCAGCGCCACCTGATCGTTGCGGCTGCGGCCCGCGTGCAGCATCCGGCCGGCGTCGCCCAGCCGCCCGGTGAGAATCCCCTCAATAAAAGAGTGAATGTCCTCGGCGGCCGGGTCTATGGCGAGTTTGCCCGATTTGAGTTCCGCGGCGATACGGTCAAGCTCCCTGCCGATTTTCGCGGCGGCGTCTTTGGGAATTATCCCCTGCCTGCCCAGCATGGCGGCGTGGACCTTGCTTCCGGCGATGTCGTCAAAAGCAAGGCGGGCATCCACCCCGATGGAAGCCTGAAACGCGAAAGCCTCCGCATCAGGTTTTTCCGCGAGCCTTCCTGCCCAAAGGACTTCGGCCGCTTTCTTCAACGGTTCCCCACGCCTCATTTCTTTTTGGTCCGGGCGGCGCTCCTGCCGGTTTCCGCGGCGGCTTTTTCGCCGCCTTTTTTGGCCTGCTCCATAAGGGAGCGGACCAGCACCGGCAGGCCGTAGAGTTTAATGAAGCCGGTGGCGTCGGCGTGGTTGTACAGCTCGCCGGTGGTAAAGCTGGCGATGCTGGCGTTGTACAGCGAATTGGGGGAACTGACCCCGGCGGCGCTTATCGATCCCTTGTAGAGTTTGAGCCGCACTTTTCCGCTTACTGTTTTTTGGGTGGAGTCCACAAAGGCGGAGATCGCTTCGCGTAACGGAGTGAACCAGAGGCCCCCGTAAATAAGCTCGCCCATTTTGAGCGCCGCCTGCTGCTTGAAGGCGTACGTCTGCCGGTCAAGGCAGATGTGCTCCAGTTCCCGGTGGGCGTAGTAGAGAATGCTGCCGCCGGGAGTCTCGTACACGCCCCGGCTCTTCATTCCCACCACCCGGTTTTCAACCAGGTCCGCGATACCCACGCCGTTGGCGCCGCCAATGGTATTGAGCAGCTTGATAAGCGCCGCCCCGTCCATTTTTTTACCGTTCACCGCGAACGGGATACCCCGCTCAAATTCGATCTCAACATATTCGGGTTTGTTGGGCGCTTTTTCCGGCGTAACAGTCATGCCGAGCATGTTTCTGAACACCGGTTCCGTCGAAGGGTCTTCAAGCTCAAGGCCCTCGTGGGAAATATGCCAGAGGTTATCGTCCGTGCTGTAGGAGTTTTTCTGCTTCACCGGCAGGGGCAGTTTTTTGCCCGCCAGATACCGCATCTCGTCTTCCCGGCTTTTGAGATGCCATGTGCGCCAGGGCGCGATAATCTCAATATCCGGGGCCAGGGCCATAATGCCCAAATCAAAACGGACCTGATCATTTCCCTTGCCGGTAGCGCCGTGGGCAATGGCCCCGGCTTTTTCCTTGCGGGCGTAATCCACCAGGACCTTGGCGATAAGCGGCCGCGCGGTGGAGGTTCCCAGCAGGTACTTGTCCTCGTACACGGCGTCGGCCTTGAGCGCGGGCCAGATATATTCCTCGACATACTCTTTTTTTACGTCCGCCACATGACAAACCGCGGCGCCGGTCTGCACGGCCCGTTTTTTAACGGCCGTCCAGTCCGTTTCCTGGCCCACATCAACGCACACGGCAATAATGTCGCAGTCATAATTCTCCTTGAGCCAGGGAATGATCACCGTGGTATCCAGCCCTCCGGAATAGGCGAGGACGATTTTCTTCTTCACTGTGTTCTCCTTAAAATGAATAAGTCAGATTGTTTTCAGCGTATTACGCTATTATCCCTCAAAGAAGGCGCCTGGACAAGGGGCGCGTTACGATTGCCGTTACTCTAAACGGTTAAAAGAATTCGGACTCTACAAAGGCGCACAAAAAGTGATAGATCGCAAGATGGTGCTGCTGTACGAGATAGGTTTCCGCGGCGGGAACCCTCAGGCAAACATCGCAATAGGCTTTCAGGTTTCCCCCGGCGCTTCCGGTAAGGCCCAGTACTTTCATCTTTTTGAATCGGGCGGCCATGGCGGCGGCGATAACATTCTTCGCGTTTCCCGACGTGCTGATTCCGATAAGGACGCCGTGTTCTTTGCCGTACCCCATGACGCCCTGGGCATAGATACTGTCGGCGGAAAGATCGTTGGCAACGGCGCTTACCAGGGAACTGTGGGCGCCAAGGGCGATGGCCGGAAGGGCGCCCTGCAGATTCTCCGCCAGGAGGCGGCCTTCGGCGGCATAGCGTTTCTCGAACCAGTCAATATCCGCCTGGGGAAGCGGCCGTTTCAGAATAAAACCCTTCATCAGTTCCCCGACAATATGTTCTGAGTCGGAATTGCTGCCGCCGTTTCCGCAGATAAGTACCGTGCCGCCTTTTTGGTAGCACTCGATCAGCATATCCGCGGCCAGGAGTATTTCCGGTTTCATGGAACGCAAATCACGCTGTTCACGAAGGAATTGTTCAATCAGTTGAACCGTTCTCCCTTTCACCGCGGACTCCTTCCGTATTCCGCCACGGCTATTGCCGCGTAATCGCCGATTTCCTCTCCCAGAGCGCTCGGAACAATCCTGCACACGTCCCGCGAACGGGGCAGGGCCTCCCGCTCGATTATTGCCGAGGCCGGGGGCCACAGTTCGTTACGGCGCCGCCTGAATATGCTCCCTATGATGATCATTTCGGGGTTGAGGATGTCAATGAGGATGGAGAGGCCCAGCCCCAGTTTTTTGCCCGCCTCGCCGTAGATTTTTTGGGCCAGCGGATCGCCCTGCTCCGCCGCGGCGCCTACGGTCCGGGCGCTTAAGGAATCCAGTTCCCGGTAGGACGGGCAAAACGCGGGATGACGGCCCCGCTGCAATTCGGCCTCGACCGCGAAACGGGCAAGCCGGGCAATGCCGCCGCCGGAACAGAAGCCTTCCATGGAACCGCTCTTCCCGTAGCCGGGCGGGCCGTACTCCGCAAGCCTGATATGGCCGATTTCGCCCGCGCCGCCGGACGAGCCGCTATACAGCCTGCCGTTCAAAATAAGCCCCGCGCCGCAGCCGGTGCCAAAGGTAATAAAGACCAGATTATCGCAGCCTTTGCCCGCCCCGTATTTCCATTCGGCCAACGCTCCGGCGTCGGCGTCATTCTGTAAATAGGCGGGAACGCCGGCGCGGCTTTCAAAGAATTCCGTTACGTGAATTTCGTCCCATCCGGGCAGGTTGGGCGGCGAAAGGATAATCCCCCGTTTTTGATCGAGCGGGTTTCCGCAGCTAATGCCAATAGCGGCGGGTTTTTCGCTCCGCATAGCCGCGGCCTTTTCTAAATCCTCCCACAGGAGTTCCAGCATATCCGCGGGCGTAACGGAGGAACTGGCGCGGGCCTCGCCCCGGTGGATGAATTCCAGCGAATCCCCTGAACGTTCGCAGAGGGAAAGGCGGCATTTGGTGCCGCCAATATCAATTCCGGCCAACAGCATAACTGATTATAAACCCGCGGGGGAAAAAAGAAAATACCGCCCGTACGTTCCCGGCGCCGCGGTTTCGGAACAGTCCCATTCGCATACGATCCGCTAGCGGTCCAGCAGTTCCCGCACAATGTCCAGGCCCTGCTCGATCTCGTTGTCGCTGATGGTGTACGGCGGCAGGAGGCGCAGGGTCTTTGGCCCGGCGGAAAGCATGAGCAGGCCGCAGCGGCTTTTCGATGAGTCCGCCCTGGCGACGGCGGCTTCCAGCAGCGGCCAGGCTTCGCGGTCTATGTCCACGCCGATCAAGAGGCCGCGGCCCCGCACTTCCGTTATCGCCGGATGCTTCCACGCCGTGATGACGCCGCTCATCAGCTCCCCCTTGCGCCTGATTTCGGCGAGGAAGCCCGGATCGGTTACGGTTTTGAGCACTACGAGGCCCGCGGCCGCGGCCACAGGGTTGCCGCCGAACGTACTGCCGTGGTCGCCGGTTTCAAACACGGCGGCGGCCTTTTCGCCGGCCAGCACCGCGCCTACCGGAATGCCCCCGGCAAGGCCCTTCGCCAGCGTAACCACGTCGGCCCGCACCGGCGCGCCGTCAGGGTCCCGGTACTGCTCAAAGGCGAGGAAAGTACCGGTCCGGCCCAGGCCGCACTGGATTTCGTCAAACATGAGCAGAATGTCCCGTTCGGCGCAAAAGCGCGCCGCCGCGGCGATAAACTCCGCGCGCTGCGGGATGACGCCGCTTTCACCCTGTACCGCCTCGATTAACAGGCCGGCCACGGTTTTGGGGTCCAGCGCCCTGTCCAGCGCCGCGACGTCGCCGCCCGGAACGTACGCGAAGCCTTCGGTAAAGGGGCCAAAGTGTTTGTGGAACTGGTCCTGGCCGGTGGCGGCCAGGGTGGTGATGGTCCTGCCGTGGAAACTGCCCCGCAGGGTAACAATAGTATGCCTGCCCGCCCCGTATTTTTGCAGCGAATACTTGCGGGCGATTTTGCAGGCGCCCTCGTTGGCTTCCGCGCCGGAGTTGCCCAGGAACACGTTCCGCATACCGGCGCAGGACGCCACGAGTTTCTCCGCGAAAGCCTCGGCAACGTCGCTCTGAAAATAGTTGCACACGTGGGTGTATTTCTCCGCCTGGGCCGCAACGGCCCGCACCAGCGGCGGGTAGGCGTGGCCCAGGCAGTTCACGGCAATGCCGGAACTCAAGTCAAGGTATTTTTTCCCGTTAATATCGAAAAGCCAGGAACCTTCCCCCCGCGCAAAGGTTACCGGCAGCCGGTGGTACGTATTCATAAAAGCGCCGCTCATAATCGCTCCTTCCCCGCAGGGTGATATACTATAGCAGAAACCGGAAGATAAGCGCAATGAGTGAGCGGGAAGGCGGCCACGGTACGCCGCAGACCGCGCGGCCGCCTAACGCTGGGGGGGGATGGCCGCCTAACGCTGGGCGGGACGCCCCCTTAAGGCTGGGGGGAGGTCCCCCCTTAACGCTGGGGGGGGATCGCCCCCTAAGGCTGGGGGGCATTCCCCCTTAACGCTGGGGGGAGGTCCCCCCTAACGCTGGGGGGAGACCCCCCGCTCGATAAACGCACGGCGTAAGCCGTGTAGATGACTAATGCAACATAGCGTAGGCCCAGTGTCCGCCTCTAAGACGATAGACCGCGCGGCGGCTTTAGCCGACGCAGAGGCCCGCTCGATAACCGCACGGCGAAGCCGTGTAGCTGAGCAATGCGGCATGGCGTAGGCCCCGTGACCGCCCCTATAGCCATAGACCGCGCGGCGGCTTTAGCCGACGCAGAGGCCGCCTAATGCTGGGGGGTACTCCCCCTTAACGCTGGGGGGAGTCCCCCCCTAACGCTGGGGGGGATCGCCCCTTAAGGCTGGGGGGAGGCCCCCCCTAAGGGCTGGGGGGCATTCCCCCTTAATGCTGGGGGGCATCCCCCCCTAACGCTGGGGGGAGACCCCCCGCTCGATAAACGCACGGCGTAAGCCGTGTAGATGACTAATGCGGCATAGCGTAGGCCCAGTG
>JAISYA010000157.1 GCA_031270205.1 Treponema sp. | reverse complement strand
GAGGATAAAAGCGGCAAAAGCCGCGCCGGAACCAAGCGCAAGACCGGCCCCGCCGGCCAGGGTTCTACCGGATATGACAGTATGAAACAGGGCGGAAAAAAGGTCAAGTAGCCGGCAGGGGAATGTCAGGGCCTCGGCTGTTGCATTTACTTTAAGGTGTCGCTCGCGGGCGGAACCTCCACGCGGATCCGCTCGATGGAAAGGGCCCCGCCGTCCCGGCCTATATCAATGTACACGCCCTGTAGTTCCGGCTTTTCCCACGCGTCCTTCGTCCAGTCGGGAATGCCGGTGAGGTATTCCTGTATACGGGCGGCGGCGTCACAGCCGCCCACCGATTCCTGGCTGCCGGTACGGCCCGCGTCGCTGATGACCGCGGTTCCCCCTTTCAGGATCGTTTCGTCGGCGGTTTGCACTTTCGTGTGTGAACCGATAACCGCGGAACAGCGGCCGCCGGCGGCAAAAAACAGGGTCTTTTTTTCGGCGCTTGCCTGGGCGTGAAAATCGACAATGACGTAGGGGGTTTCCTGGCGGAGCCGCTCCAGCAGGGCGGGAAGCATGGAAAAAGGGCTGTCGCCGTGGAGCCTGCCGAAGCCGCTCTGGCCCAGCAGCACCGTTATGGCGATTTTTTCATTTCCCGCCTTGTAGATTCGGGAACCGAAGCCCGGCGCTTCGGAGTTGAGGTTTTCGGGCCGCAGCACGTAGGGCATCTTTTCGATGTTTTCGGTGAGGTCTTTTTTATAAAAACAACATTCTCCGGTGGTAAGCACATTGGCGCCCAGCTTGTGCAGATACGCCGCATGGTTTCGGCCCAGGCCGTTTCCGCCGGTGGCGCCGTCGGCGCAGACTATGAGAAAATCCCAGGGATAATGGAGCTTTAGATCGGGAAGGGCTTTTTTGAAAGCGTACACCCCGGCCTTGCCGACGAGTTCGGCCACATAGAGTACTTTCACCGGGTATTCCGGGGTTCCGTGGGGTGCGGCCCTTCGCCGTCCCGGAGGCTGCCCGGACAGCCCAAAGGCCCGCGCTTTTCGGGAAGGCTCGAAAGGACCCGCTCAAATTCAGCGGCGGCCCGGTAATCCTCAAGTTTCCGGCAAGTGTCCCGCAAATTAAAAAGGGCATCGTAGTACAGTGGAGAGAGGCTCACCGCTTCCTCAAAACAGCGGCGGGCGTCCTCATAACTACCCGCGCCAAAGTACAGGACTCCCAGGTTGTTCCAGATTTTAGGGTTGTTGTCTTCCCGCGCCAGGGCGGAATGGTAACATTCCTCGGCCAGTTCAAACTGTTCCATCTCATAGTAAATAAGGCCCATGGAAACCCAGGCTTCGGCGAGATCGTCTTGAATAAACACCGCCCGGTGAAAACTGTCAATGGCCTCCTCATAGCCGCCGGTACGCTGCTGGGCTATACCCAGGTTGAGCCACAGCAGGGGATTTTCAGGTTCCAGGGACAGCGCCCTGCGGAACAGGGGAATCGCCTCGTAGGGCCGGTTCGCCTCGGTCAGGGCAATGCCCGAATCATTCAAAAAAGCCGCAGTTTCCATATAACCCCTCCATTTACACTATACCTCATTCTGGTTTTTTTTTCAGCCCGCGGGGCGGTTGTACCTGTGTTTATACATTCTTCAATTTTGGTGGTTTCTCACCAGCTTAAAAGCAAACGCTTTGCCCTGTTCAGCCCGTAAGAATACTATATTATTTTTTGACTTTGCGATATACTTTTATATAAAGAAGCGGACAGTGAAAGATTTAACGGAATACAACGGAAATACGACGGAATGTGAGTTGTTCTCTTTTCTGTATGACCGGATCATAAGCAAGGAGACAAGGACTTTTTCGAAACTCAAGGAATTGGCCGCGCCTGTTCTTCGGGACAAGAGGACCCACCAGGTCATTATGCGGGCCTTTGATCTTTTGAAGCGCCTCAACTGGGGGTTTTTCTCCGCCATAGGCCCGGCGACCCACAAAAAACTCTGGAAAGAGCTGGTTATTCCCGACAAGGATTTCCCCGAAGCGGGGGATATCAAGAGAACCCTGCAAATTTCGGACCTCTATGTGGCCATGCTGGACATTCACGGCTATACCCGCTTCTGTATGGAATCGCGGAAGAATCTTTCCATGATGCACGGTCTGGACTGGGCCATTGAAAACGAAATACACCAGATTTCCACCCTCTGCGGGGCGGTAAGTCAGCGGGAACGGGGTGATGAAATGGTGGTGGTTGCCGCCAGCGCCACCGACGCCCTGACGGCTACTTTGTGCATCATCGACTATTTCGGCAAAACCGATGTTGTGCAGGATCCCCGTATTTCCACCAGACGGAGCGGAAGCGCCGAGTCCCTGCCGGTATTCAAAATCTCCGCGGGGATCACCGGCGGAAATACCAGCAGCCCCCTTATCATCACCGAAAAGGGGAATCTCGCGGGCTTCCTCCTTAACTCAGGCGCAAGGCTGCAAACCAGGGCTAACGAGCTTTCGCCTAAAGAATCGCGGATCATGATCGCCAAACAGGTGCAGATGAACTGCCAGAAAGAAAACAGCATAGTCAAAAGCGGTATCTTCAAGAATAACGCGGTATATTTTTTTGATACCGGGCATATTGAATTCAAGGGCGTTGTGATCCCCACCTGCGAGGTGATTTTTAACAAAGAGGAGCGGTACAAAGAGCAATTCAGCGAAGAAATGAGCCGCCTCTTCGCTTCCATTCGGGACAACCTCTGGGAACAGCGGATATTTCTGGACCTTATGTACCTCCTCTCCAAGGCCGCGGAGGCAATGCCGCCATTTTCCGTAACGCTCCCCGAACCGGTAAACGGAATGCAGGTTGTTTCCAACGTTTCTGTCAAACAGCTCTGTAAAATAGCGGTCAAAGCCTATATGCAGGATGAAGACTATCCTCTGGCGGTAACTTTTCTTCATCACTTTATCGCCATAATTGAACTGATCCCCGACTTTGACCGGCTTATCCTGGATTACCTGAAAGGGATAACGGAAAAATACACCCTGCTTCTTGATTCCTACCAGTCCCACATTGACCGGGAAATTGACGAAAAGGCCCTCCAGATTTTTCAGGGCAATTACTACAAGACATGGATCGCGGCAAAAAACGGCGCTTCGATTTACGAAAAGCTCCGGGCCATCGGCCGCAAGAGCAACGACATCGCCAAAAAGAAGAATCTCTGGTTTTTACTGATCAAGCAGCGCCAGGAAGAGATGATATTTACCCTGTACTCCGGGAAAAAATAGCCGTGTAATTTTTGACCGGCGCCGGGACTTTTTTTCCCTTTTATAAGTCTACAGCTAAATTTTGCCCGCGTCGGGCCTGTCCCAAAACTAATTGACTGTGCGCTGATGTTCCCGGCATAGCCGGGGGGACAGGCGTGAGCTAAAGGCTCTTGCGGTTTCACCGGCTTTCAGCCTTGCGAAACCGCGAATTGCAAGCCTGCTTTTCCAAAACTGAAGTTTTGGAAAA
>JAISYA010000115.1 GCA_031270205.1 Treponema sp. | reverse complement strand
CCCCTTTACTCTCCGCCCTTCTAATGCTAGATTGTTACCCACAGGCCGAGTCAAAATTAAAAGCCTCACGGAGATTGCATTGTTCCTGAAACATCTTACCATATTCGGTTTCAAATCTTTTGCCGACCGCACTGAAATTGAGTTTTGCGATGGTATAACCGCCCTCCTGGGGCCAAATGGCTGCGGAAAGTCCAATGTGGTGGACGCGGTAAAGTGGGTGCTGGGGGAACACGCCTCCAGGTCCCTGCGGGCGGAAAAGATGGAAGACGTTATCTTCAACGGGACCGACGCGCGCAAGCCGCTTAACGTGGCGGAAGTAACCCTTACCCTGGCAAATGAGGCGGGCTTGCTGCCCCTGGACATGCCGGAGGTGGAGATTAAACGCCGCCTGTACCGCTCCGGCGAAAGCGAATACTTTATCAACGCCGCCCAGGTGCGTCTCAAGGACATCCGCGAGCTGTTCTGGGATACCGGGGTAGGCAAGACGGCCTATTCGGTGATGGAGCAGGGAAAAATCGATCAGGTGCTTTCTTCCAAACCCGACGAGCGGCGCTACCTGTTTGAGGAAGCCGCGGGGATCACCCGTTTCAAGGAGCGGGGCGCCGAGGCCGAGCGGAATCTCGCCAAGACCGAAGAAAATATGCGCCAGGTTGAGATGATCATCAGCGAGGTGAAGCGCTCCTACGATACGCTCAAGGTCCAGTCCGAAAAGACCCTGAAATACCGCGCCTTGCGGGACGAGATTTTTAACTACGAGTTGGACATTCAACTTTTGCGCCTCAAGCAGTTCAAGTACGAGCGGGACGAGCGGAAGGAAACCCTCAAGCGCCGGACCGTTGACCGGGACCGAATCAGGGCGGAAATGGAGGAGGAGAACAAGGCCCTGGAAGCGCACATGGATGAGGTAAACTCCATGGAAGCCCATCTGGTGGAGCTGCAGAAAAATATTTATGGCCTTGCGCTGGAAAAAAACGCGCGGGAAAACGAGGTCAGGCTGCTGGGCGAACAGCGGAACGAGAGCGGCATAAAGATCAAGCAGAACGAGACCAGGGAAAAACAGATCGGCGTTAAAATTGAAGAGCTGAACGAGGACGCCGCCGAGCAGGACGATGTGGTACGGAGTCTGCGGAAAAAGGCGGAAGACATCGAAGCGAATATCCGCTCCTTTGAGGAAAACATCCAGCTTGCCGCCGCCCGCATCGGCGACAACGAGAAGGCGGTGCTAAAGGCAGAGGAAGATATTCACGGCCTTGAAAAAGGGCAGGCGGCCTTTGAAAAAGACCTGGCGAAGATAACCGACGACATTGTGGCGGAACTTGACGCGGGCCTGCGCAAAGCGGGCTATTCCGCCGTTGAGCGCCGAAGCGCCGAGGCTGCCCTGAACGAAACCCTGGGCCGTCTGCGCACGATTCTCGCCGGCAGGGAAACGCTGATCCGCGATCTGGCGGCGGCCGCGGCAACAGGCGGGGCGGGACTTGATCCCGCGGAACTCAGGCGCGTCGCCGAAGGACTGGCCGCCGGCCTTGCCGAAGCAGCCGGAGACGCGGATAAGGCCCTGGCCCTGTTTGAAAGTTACCGCGCCCATTCCCCCGCTTTCATCGACGAGTTTCTCGCCCCGGAAGGGATCATCACCAAAAAACGTTCTCTGGACGCGCAAATACGCGGCGCAAAGGACGGAATCGATGAACGCCGGGAGCGGATTAAAACCCTGCGGAGCGACAACGTAAGCCTCTCCGCAAAAATCGACGAATACCGCGCCACCCTTGAAGACCTGCGGGTGAGCCGCGCCAGAATGAATGCCCAGGCGCAGTCGGCGGAGGAACAGGCCCGGCTTATCCGGCGGGAATTGGCAAGCCAGGAAAGCCTGCTCAAAAATATCCGTGACGAGCTTTTTCTGGACCGCAAACGGCTGGAAGAAACCGATGAGCGTATCGCCGGCACGCAGTCGGAAATTGCCGGGATTGAGCAAAAGGGAATCGCGTTCACCGCCGAACTGGAAAAACTTGAGAAGGAAATTCAAAAACGCAACGGCGATGTGGCGGGCAAGCAGGAGATTATCAAAAAGCGGATGGCAGATCTTGCCAAAGTGCAGGAGGCCCTTGAAAAGATACATCTGGAACTGGTGCAGTCCGAAACGGAAATCAAAAACATCCAGGATAATTTCCGGGAAGCCCACTCCCGCGATCTGATGGAGTTTGAGGAGCGCATTTTTACGATCACCGCCGCGCCGGCGGAACTGCGGGAAAAACTCGCCGCCGCCCGGTCCCAGATGCGGGATCTGGGATCGGTGAACCTCATGGCTCCGGAGGAATTTGTCGAGACCAAAGAACGATACGACTTCCTCAGCAACCAGATAGCCGACCTCGAAAAAGCCCGCAAAGACCTTGAAGCCCTTACCGCGGAGATCCGCCAGGAATCATCAGACCTGTTCCTTGCCACCTATAACCGTATAAGAAAAAATTTTCACAATATGTTCCGCCGGCTTTTCGGCGGGGGCCGCGCCGAACTGCGGCTCTCCGACATTAATCATGTGCTGGAATCGGGCATTGAAATCTTTGCCCAGCCGCCGGGGAAAAAACTGGAGCACATCACTTTGCTCTCGGGCGGTGAACGCTCCATGACCGCGGTGGCCCTGCTCTTCGCCACTTACATGGTAAAGCCCAGTCCCTTCTGTCTGTTGGACGAAATCGACGCCGCTTTGGACGAGGTCAACGTGGGCCGCTTTGTGCAGCTTCTGCGGGAATTCGGCGGAACCAGCCAATTCATCGTCATCACCCACAACAAGAAAACCGTCGCCGGCGCGGGTACTCTGTTAGGCGTTACCATGGAAGAATCCGGCGTGACCAAACTTATCTCCGTGCGGATTGAGCATGAGGAAGTGGCCCAGGCAAGCATTGAGCCGCCCCAGCATGAACTGTGGGACGATGAAGGCAATTTTGAGGAAGAGGATCTGCCTCCCGAAGAGGGCCGGGAACTGCCCATCGGCGTGAATGATCCCCGCAAAGTCAGCGAGGCGCAGTTACGGCCGATTAGGTCCGCGCAGGGCGTTCAATCGGTATCCCCGGAAAGCAAAAACTCGGCCCAAACCGGATAATGGTCACTCACTTCTTTCGGCTCAATGCCGTATTGGCTGAAATCGTATAACTCGTCATACCTGATGACGCCAAAATTGCCGGTATAATTCTCTATGGCGGACGATGTAATTATAAAACGATCATAAGTATTATCGTTCGCATTTGTCGTGGTATCGTATTCGTTGCCAATAATGATCTTATACGCCGATTCATCAAAAATTTTTTCAAGAAGAACTTCGTCATAATACTGTCCGTCGGCGTTAAAATCACCCACAACAAGCACATCCGGCTCGTTCCATAAATCCCGGTAATAATCAACAATCTCCGGCAAAGCGTTTATCTCGGCCTCCGCGGAGCCGGGCCGGATATGGTTGTTGACAAGAATAAAATCAAAATTGTCACTGGATTTAAAATACACGCCAAGCGGATTCCTTTCAAAAATGTCGGTCTCGCCGGCCCACGTTTCCTGTCCCAGAACCGTAAACAGGGCGGCGTTGTATATTATCCAGAATTGTTCCTTGGAACTTGACCTGCCTTCTCTGGGACCGATAACATAACTGTATTTTTCAGGCAGCAAAGCCATAAATTGCTCGACCGGTTCAATTCCGGCGGATCGCAGCTCCTGAATGGCGATAATATCCGCACGGGATATAATATCGGTCAATATGGCAACCACTTCCGGTTTTGCCATTTTTGAAACGCCGAATATTTGAATATTAAAAGACATTATTTTCACGGTCTTGAGTTCCGGCGGAGGAGCCGCCTGTTCCGCGCCGGCAACACGATCATTACTGTTACATGACTCAAAAATCAGAACCAGTAGAATAACAAAGGCTTTTAAGTTTTTCATGGTTTCAATTATTACCGGACATTGGGAAATGGCGCAAGAACGCGGCAGGCCCGGCATAGGCGTTTGTTTTTCCCGCCCCGGGAATCCGCTAAAAACCGCGATATTTCCGAAAAAAAATTCACCGCAAGCCGAAAAAATACGCCGATACCCTGCGCAACAGGCATTGACGAACCGCCTCCATTTATATACAATGAACTTCCGTGCCGCCGGACACGGTTTTGCGCGAAAAAACTCCGAAAGCGAAAGC
>JAISYA010000080.1 GCA_031270205.1 Treponema sp. | reverse complement strand
CGGCATAATTCTTCAAAAAACGAAAAAAAAACATGGTAAATTCACCGCTTATATGGTACACTTGATTTGAAAAAATAAACCAAAGGAGTATAGGTGACAAAACACGACTTCCCCAGGATTCACTTCTATGATCAGGATTTTGTTGATATATACGATAAAACATGGGCCTGGATTCAGGATTGCTGGAATACCGGAGGCGAAAAAAGCGGGATTGAGGGGAAATTCTTCTCCTATCCCGGCTCCCCCACGGTTAATCAGACGGACGCCATTCTTTCCTCGTTCTTTTTGGTGTATTCCAACCGGATTTACCAGGCCCATCCGACCCTGGACCTGTTTTACGACCGCCAGGAGCCGAACGGGGCTATCCGCTGCGCCTACGATATAGCCACCGGCTTGCCCGTGGTGGAGCGGGACAATCCTGACGGCCTGGGCATTCCCCTGTTTGCCTGGGCGGAGTACAATATGTACCATAAGTCGGCCAACAAAAAGCGGGTAAAGGACATACTGCCCATACTGCAAAAGTACGCCGAATGGATTGATTCGGTTTTCAAACGGCCCAACGGGCTGTACAAAGTCCCTTTCTCGGTTACGGGGATGAACAATTCCCCGCGGGAAGACGCCTGTTACGCCATGGACTTCAACACGATGATGGCGATCAATATGCTCTACATGTCCGCAATGGCGGATATTCTCAATGACAAGGAATCGAGCTTTCAGTACAAACGGCAGTATTTTTCACTCAAAACCAGAATCAATTCCCTGATGTGGGATAATGAGGAAGGCTTCTACTACGATATCGACAAAAACGAGGAGCGGGTACCGGTTAAGACCATAGCCGGTTACTGGTCGCTGTTGGCCGAAATCCCCAATGACGAAAAGGCCGAGCGTATCATCGACAAACTTTCAGACCCCCGCTATTTCGGTACCGTCCATCCCTTTCCCTCGCTGGCCGTTTCCGAAAAGACCTTCGACGAGCACGGCCGGGGTTATCGCGGCTCGGTTTTTCCCCACCTTAACTTTATGGTGATAAAAGGGCTGGAACGCTACCAGCGCTGGGACCTGGCGCGGGAGTGCGCCATCAGGCACCTGTACTTTATGCTGGACTCGATGAGTCCCGACGGGGACCACCACAAGGGCACGCTCTGGGAGGCCTACCTCCCCACAAAGGAAGGTCCCGCCAAATGGCAGGGCAAGCCGGAGTTTCCCCGGCCCCAGTTCCTTTCCTACGACGCCCTTTCCACGATCTGTCTTACCATCGAAAATATTGTGGGCCTTTTTATTTCCCTGTCCCGCAAGACCGTGGACTGGATTATTCCCAATCTGGAGATTATGGGCGTGGAGAATCTGTCCCTCAAGAAAAACATGATCACGATTATTTCCAACAAAAGCGGGCGGGGATGGGAAATACACATGGAAAGCGAGAAACTGTATTATTTTACGATTAATATTTTGGGAAAGAAGAAAAAGACCCTGCCAATTCCTTCGGGTAAATGCTCAATGCTGATCGATAAATTGTAAAAAGCGCTTATGGAAAACCGTCTGGTCGCTGTTCTTGAAATTGGCTCTACCGGCATAAGGCTCTTCGTGGCGGAAATACGGGGCCGGGAGTGGAAGGCGGTGGACCGCGCCGGGCGGCCGGTGGCGCTGGGCCGCGATGTGTTTACATCCGGGGAGATTTCCCGCGAGTCGGTGCTTGAGTGCCTTTCGGTCCTGCAGAGCTACCGCGAACTGCTCGCCGGCTGGGGTATTGCCGCCGCGGACATTCACGCCATTGCCACCAGCGCCCTGCGTGTTGCGCGTAACCGCGACGTGTTTATTGACCGCGTGCGGCAGGAAACGGGCTTCAACCTCTCCATTGTCGAAGGGATTGAAGAAAACCGGCTGATGTATCTGGCGGTGAAGTTCGCCCTCAAGCAGGACCTTCCCCTGTTCTGGAAAGCCAATTCGATGATCATCGAAATAGGGGGAGGATCAACCGAAATCATGCTCCTGCGGCGGGGGCAGATGGTGGCGGCCCACAGTATCAGGCTGGGCACAATCATTATCGATCAGCGCTCCCGTCTTGGAATGGGCGCGGGCTTTTCCCCGGAGCGTTACCTCAACGAAAGCATCAGGAATACTTCGGGCCTTTTGAACGCCGAGATGGACCTGGCCCATGTGCGGACTTTTGTCGTCGCCGGTTCCGACGCCCGTTTCGCCGCGGGTACGGTCGGGACGGAGTTAAATGAACATTGCAGGATTATTGAGCGGGATAATTTTATCGCGTTTGCCGAAAGGGTGCGCAGTTTCAGCATTGAGGAGTGTGTGCGGAAACTGAAAATCTCCTACGCCGAGGCCGAGGGCTTTATCCCCGGCATTTTAACGCTGCGCCTCTTCCTTGATCAGACCGGCGCGTCCCGCCTGGTGGTTCCCCAGGTATCCATTCGGGAAGGCTACCTCATAGACCTTGCCCTGGGTGTGGACTCCGAATTGCAGGAGGAATTTTTCTCCCAGATCACCGCCTCGGCGGTCAACCTGGGGCGGAAGTTCCACTTCGACGAGGCCCACTCAAGGCATGTGGCGCATCTCTGCATGATCCTCTTTGACGCGCTGGCAAAGGAGCACGGCATGAACCGCCGCCAGCGCATGATGCTGGAGACCGCCGCAATTCTCCACGACATCGGCATGTACATCACAAGCTCCGGTCACCAGAAACACGGACAGTACATTGTCGCCAACTCGGAGATTTTCGGCCTGCACCGGGACGAGATGGACATCATCGCCAACGTGGTCCGCTACCACCGGGGAGACCCGCCCTCGGAATCTGACTTTGAATACGTTACCCTGCAGCGCGAAGAGCGGATACTGGTGCTCAAAATGGCTTCGATACTCCGTGTGGCCGATGCCCTTGACCGGGGCCATTCCCAGCAGATAAAAACCATCACTGTGGAGCGGAGGAGCGAGACCGTGGCGCTGCACGCCGAGCGCGTGTATGACCTTTCCCTTGAGCTGATAGGCATAGAGGAAAAGGCCGGACTGTTTCAGGACGTGTTCGGGTACAAGGTGTTTTTGAGTTAAGGCTCCGTTGGTTGCTATTTACTCCGCGTTGATGAAATCAATAAGCAGTGAGATTATCATGGGCATAAGGACGGCGGCGAAGAGGGAAAAACCCGGCACGGGCCGCTGCGAAAAGAGCGCCCAGTAGGAACTTGCCGCGGCGAGGGGCAGGGCCGCGGCGCACAGTCCTGAGGGAATAACTATATACCAGCGGAAACGCCGGATAATAAATCCGGTGAAAAAGGGAATGCCCACGGCGAGGGCTGTCCAGAGCAGGGGAGCAATTACCAGCAGGAGGGGATCGTTCAGGGAACTCCAGCTTACCGCCCGCAGCGCGGCCACCGGGATAAGCCACAGCAGGATAAAATGGGCAAAATCGGGGGGGCCGGACAAGGCCCTGCACAGGATGAGCAGGAGATATACGGCGAAGGGGACCAGCACCGGCAGGGCGATCACGTCCACAAAACCGTACAGCCAGCGGGAAAAGCCGAAAGCGCCGGGATCAACCAGGCTGCCGAGAAAAAACTGAAAAATCGCCGTAAGGCTGCCTAGGAGCAGGGCCCACACGCCGCCGGCGCCCCCTTCGGCGGTAATGGAGTGTCTGAACAGGTACAACAGGGGAACCCACAATAAACAAAAAAAACTCATGGCGTATCCAGGTATTGGTGCAGTTTGTCTATCACCTCATTGAGGTCAAGGGGTTTTCCCACGTGGCTGTTCATACCCGCTTGCAGACATTGCTCCACATCCTCCTTGAACACATTGGCGGTCATCGCGATTATCGGAATTTCCCTCGGCGCGTCCGGCGCGTCCGCCGCCTGTTCCCGCTGTTCCGCCTCAAACGCCCGGATGCGCCGGGTTGCCTCAAAGCCGTCCATTTCGGGCATCTGCACGTCCATAAAGATCAGGTCGTAGGACCGCGGGGACTCGGTGTAGCGCCGGACCGCTTTCCCGCCGTCTTCGGCGCAGTCAATTACCAGGCCCGTGGGCGCCAGCAGGGTAAGCACAATCTCCCGGTTTATGTCCACATCCTCGGCAAGCAGAATCCGCCGTCCGTCAAAGCGGTCGGTGATGACGCCGTTACTTTTCGCGGAGGGAAAATCAGAGACCGCTCCCATGGCGCGGCTGATACAGTCCGCTATGCTTGAGGGAAACAGCGGCTTGGGAAGAAAATGGTCCACGCCGGCTTCTTTCGCTTCCGCTTCAATAAGGTCCCATTCGCTGGCGGAGATCATGATAATCACCGAGCGGGCGCCGCCTTTTTCTTTTATTTTGCGGGAAAGCGCTATACCGTCAATGCCGGGCATCTTCCAGTCCACAAAGTACACGTCGTAAGCGCTGTTTTGTTCAATCAGACGCAGCGCCTCTTCACCGTCTCCGGCGGTCTCACAGAAAAAGCCCTGCCACTGCGCCAACTCGCCGAAATATTCGCGGATGTCAGGATCGTCATCCACCGCCAGGACGCGCAGCGTCTCCCAGTTAAGCGGCGCGGGTGTTTCCTCCGTCTGGTCAGGCGCTTCCAGCATACAGATGGTAAAAATAAACGAGGAGCCTTTTCCCAGCTCGGACTCCACACGGATATCACCGCCCATCATTTCCACAATGCGCCTGGATATGGCAAGGCCAAGGCCCGTGCCGCCGAATTTCCGCGAGGTACTGGAATCGGCCTGTTCAAAAGAAGCGAACAGCCGCAGCTGCTGTTCAGGGCTTATGCCGATGCCTGTATCGGTAACGCTTATTTTGATGAAGCACAGCTCGCCGTCCTTTTGGTCAAGTACGGCGTCAAGCCGCACCGAGCCGTCTTCGGGGGTAAACTTCACCGCGTTGGTCATCAGATTGGTGATAACCTGGGCAAGCCGCTGATCGTCCCCGTAGAGCGTGCGGGGAATATTCCAGTCAATGTGCACCGAGCAATGCTGGCGCTTCTCCTCCAGCCGGAAATTGATCACGTTTACCATTTTTTGCAGCATTTTTTCAAAATTGAAATTCACCGGGGAAAGCTCGAATTTATTCGCCTCGATCTTCGACATGTCAAGAATATCGTTGATCACGCCCAGGAGGTGGGTGGAAGCGTTTTCGATTTTGTTAAGGCAGTATTCCTTTTTTTCAATGTCGTGGGAATGCTGGGCGATGGAGGTCATGCCGATAATGGCGTTCATCGGGGTCCGCATTTCATGGCTCATGTTGGCAAGAAAATCGCTCTTGGCCTTGCTTGCCCGTTCCGCCGCCTGCCGCGCCGCGTCCCGCTCCTTTTCGCGGAGGTCCCGCTCAACCGCGCCGGCAATGACGCTGCTCATCATGCTCCCCAGCTGGCGGTCGCTTTCGGTCCATACCTTCGCGCTGAATTCCTCTATGCTTAAGATCGCCCAGAACCGTTCCTCCACATACAGGGGCGCCCAGACAAAGGCCTGTATACCGAGCATGCGTATCGCCTCATAGCGGTTGTCGTTGCGGACATTGTTGCAGCAAACGGTAGGAATGGATTCGGGCCGCTTTTCGGGGAACATGCTGGTGATAAGCGTGTTCAGGCCCGTGGTATCCGGAACGGTAACAATCGTGTCGGAGCTGGCCCACACATACGCGGCGCGGCACTTTTCGGAATTCTTTTCGGTAACCCCTATGAGTATCCGGTCAACGCCGAGGAATTCCCCGGTCATGCGCAGCGTCTCGGTGATGAGGGAAGCCGCGTTGTCGGAAGAAATAAAACTGCGGGAAAGGGCGGACATCAGATCCTGCTGTTTGATCCGCCTGAAGATAGCGTTCCGTTTCTTTTTATCAATAGCGAAACCCAGAATCCCGCACAAAATAACGGCCAGGGTCGATATTATTATGATAACCGAAAGCCCGATGATGCGGTTCCGCGTGTCCAGCTTTTGCTCGTCGGTAATGTCCACCCCCGCGAGGGCTACCACATTACCCTCCCCGTCAAAAACCGGCGCGAAGGCGGAGAGCAGTCCCGTATAGCCCGCGGAATATTCCCCCAGGCCGGTAACCGCCGTCCTGCCGCCCAGGGCTTCCAGAGCCGAATCCTCCATGGGAATGGGTTCTGTCGAAAGATTTACCGTGTCTTCGGTAAGATCGTTGTCAACGATGAACTGCAGCATGCCCTCTTCGGTGGCCCTGATAAAATACACAAAAAGCACCTCGTTTTCTTCGCCAAAGGCAATGAGCCGTTTACGGATATCGGCGAAGAGCGGCTTGTCCATGTCCTCGGGAGCAACAAGCGCGGCAAGCTCCTCCGCCGTGGCAAGACGCGACGCGGCGGCGCTGACAGAACGCATCCGGTATTCAACGCTTTCCCAGAAATAAGAAGACAGGGACGATATAAAAACGCTGGCATAGATCGCTATCACCAATACCAGGAGGCCGGCAATGCAGAAAAGGACAACTACCGGGTTATCGTATACAAGTTCTTTTAATGTTCTTTTTCGCACTTGGGCCATGTAAGAAACCGTTTTTCGGGCGGCGTTTTGTTCACGCGGCCTTTTGCTTCGTGAAAACCGCTAGGCAAACTTGGCTATCGGCACAAAGGTCTCCGCCGTAAGGGCCGCCCCGCCTACCAGGGCGCCGTCGATGTGCTCCTTTGCCATAAGCTGGGCGGCGTTTTCGCTCTTTACCGAACCGCCGTACTGGATGATGATCTTTTCCGCCGCGTCTGTGCCGTAGAGCCTGGCAATCACTTTCCGCACAAAGGCGTGAATGGCGTCCGCGTCTTCCGGCGTGGCGGTTTTACCGGTCCCGATTGCCCACACCGGCTCATAGGCGATGGTAATCTTCGGGATATCGGCGGCGCTCACTCCTTCAAGGCCCTGTATGGTCTGGGTTTCGCAGACCGCTTCGGCCCTGCCCGCCTCCCGCTCTTCCAGCAGTTCTCCCACGCAGAGGATCACCTCAAAGCCGTGCTTCAGGGCGAGTTTCACTTTTCTATTGATAAGCGCGTCGTCTTCTTTATAGATGTGCCTGCGCTCGCTGTGACCGAGAATCACCGCCTGAACGCCCAGGTCTTTGAGCTGCAGCACCGACACCTCCCCGGTATGCGCCCCCTGTTCCGCCGGGGCGCAGTCCTGCGCCCCCAGGAGGATGTTCGTCCC
Organism: Treponema sp.; assembly: GCA_031270205.1. Classification (GTDB taxonomy): domain Bacteria; phylum Spirochaetota; class Spirochaetia; order Treponematales; family Breznakiellaceae; genus WQXQ01. Next base: position 252 of record JAISYA010000080.1, on the reverse strand, counting down.
CCTGAGAATCGCGCCCACCGTCTCAAGACTGGTGAACGAAGGGGCTACGAGGTATTTATGCTTCCCGTCCGCGAGCCGGCTGGCCAAAGCCCCGGCAAGCTCCGCCGCCTCGGCGCGGGTTTTGTGCATTTTCCAGTTACCGGCGATATAGTAAGGTCTGCTCATTGCGTTAACACTCCTTTGGACCGTAGTCCGACAGCAAATAACTTCCGGGCATAATTGTAGAGTGTTTCCGGTATGTTGACAAGTAGC
>JAISYA010000038.1 GCA_031270205.1 Treponema sp. | reverse complement strand
ACAAGTATATTCGTTTCTGGAGGGACATTTTCAAAAACCGCGTCTATAAACGCTTCAATATTTTCCGCTTCGTTATAGGTGGGAACGCAAATCAGTAAATTCAAGGGGTTGCCCCCCCCCCCTTAACAACGATTAACGCGGAATCATAATTGTCCTGGTTTTTGGTTCCTGGCATGGATATTATGTATCAGACAAAACCGGGATAGTCAATACCCGGCTTGCCGGCTGAAAAAACAACCGTAAAGATAGTTACCCTAAACATTCGGCCCCTCCACATCCTTCCCGGACCAGGGTTCCATCACCTCATCCATATCCTGCACAATGGCGGGATCAATCCCCCCTTTTTCCGCCATGATGTTGAGGATGACCATTGCTTCGGCGTGGTTGCGGCGGGGGTGGTAGGGGCGCTCCTCACTCACCGCCTGGTAAATGTCTATGCAGGCCATAAGGCGGGAGTTAAAATCAAGGTCCCCGGCGGTCTTGCCCAGAGGATAGCCGCTGCCGTCAAGTTTTTCGTGGTGGTTCGAGGCCCATTCGGTAATCGGGCCAAGCCCCTCCTCGGCGCTTAACAAAGCCCTGGTCTGCACAGCATGGTTCTGTATGATTTTGAATTCCCCGTCGTTGAGCTTTCCCGGTTTTTCCAGCACCTCGGAGGGAACGGCAAGTTTTCCTATATCGTGCAGGGCCGCGGCAAGGTAGAGCTGAATCTGCTGCGTTAAGTCATAGCCGTAATGCCCGGCCATTATCCAGGCGCGGTTGGCGATTTGCAGGGTGTGCATCCGGGTAAACGATGACTTATAGTCGATGATGTGGGCGATAAATTCGGCGATGGGAACGAGGGCCGGATCTTCCATGTCCATGTTCCAGGCCGGGACAAAACGGTTGACGGTTTCAACAATCCGCTCATCCCCCAGGGATTCCAGCAGTTCTTTGTCCAGTACCGCCAGGAGCGCGCTCCCGGCCCGGCCGGTAAAGCGGCGGTGAATGTCATCGGCAATGCCCTGCCGGAGCGCCGGCAATCCCTGCGGCGTAATCCGCTGCAAGTGCAGGTTCGCGTCGATCATGTCCGCCGCGGCGATAAGCTCCGCCCCCATGGGGTAAGACCCCTCGGACAGCAAAAAAGGCCCCTGGCCATCGGCCCGCTCATGGTGATAGCGGATAAAACCGGCGATATTCCCCTTAAAAGGCAGCTTCTCCACGTTCCGTTGGCCTATTTTGCAGTGCGTCCCCAGGTAGGCGGAGTCTTCCTCCCTCCCCCGCTGCAGCAGGGTAAACTCGGTCAGGGCGTTGTCGTGCAGCAGGGCGCAGCTTACGAGGTCGGAAAGCTCGTCCTCCCCCATGCCCAGACACCGGCCCATTGCGGCGCAGAGTACCGCGATCCGTTTTCCGTGGTTGGTGCTCGCCCCGATATACGCAATTTCCACCATATCCAGGGCCTGGGCAAGTACGCGGATCAGCGCGTCCATTCGTATAATCATACTGTCAGTATAGTACAGGTATCCGGTGGTTTGCCATTGCGCGATTGAGGACGGGTCCCCGTCCCGGTCCCGCCTGGGCCAGTGTAAGGACTTTGCGGCGGGTAATCGCCCGGTGTTCCATGGCGGCGCGGCGGCGTATCACCGCTTCGCCGAAGCCCGCGCGCCGGTTAGCGGCGTATTGCCCTCCCGGCGTACCATTTGTATACTCAAATCACGGCGTATGCAATCCGGTTTCGGCACAAGATGGTACGCCGCGCGCGTTTGAGCTGTTCGGAAAGAGGGGCGGGGCTTGCTGCCCAGCGGCCGCCGCCGGGCAGCAGCAGGGAATAATATGACTACCATAAATGCTGTTTTAATAGCCGGCGCGGGTTCCGTCGGCCTTACCGTGGCGGAGCGGATTTTTTCAGGCGATCCCGCCTGCGTGTCGATTCTCGCCAAAGGCGGACGCCTTGAGCGCTACCGCGACGGCCTTTTTGTAAACGGCCGCCGGATTGGTTTCCGCTTTGGTGACGAAAAACCGGTTGATCTTGTTATCATCGCCTGCAAGTTCTATCACCTTGACGAGGTCATCGAAGACATCAGGCCGTATATCAAAAGCGATACGATTATTCTTTCGCTGTTGAACGGGATTTCCAGCGAGGAAATCATCGGCAAAACCTTTGGCCGCGAGCGGCTGCCTCTGGCGATGATCCTCGGCACGGACGCTTTTCACCGGGGAACGGAAACCGTGTACACCAGGCCCGGCGTCATTCACTTCGGCGACGCCGGCGGAAATAACGGCGAACGGGAAAAAAGCCTTGCCGAATTTTTCAGCCGCGTCAAAGTTCCTTTTGAACTGCAAAGCAACATGAGGCGGATGTACTGGTACAAATTCATGATCAACGTCGGGGTGAACCAGATCACCGCCGCGCTCCGCCTGCCCTACGGCGCGATTCAGACCAATGGAAACGCCGGGGAGCTGCCCGAAGCCCGCTCGTTTGTTGAAATGGCCATGCGGGAAGTTATCGCCGTCGCCAACGCCGAAGGCATAGACCTCAACGAGGGCGACTTCAACAGTTGGTACAAAACCGTAAACGCCCTGGATGCAAAAAGTACCACATCCATGTGCCAGGACGTACTAGCGGAAAGAAAAACCGAAGTGGAGATCTTCGCCCTCGCCATGATGGACCTGGGGAAAAAGCACCGCGTCCCAGTGCCGGTAAACGAGACGCTGTACCTCGCGCTGCGCGTAATGGAAAAAAGGTACGGGATTAAGGATTGAAAAGTTTCTGGAGGTGAAGAGAATTGGCTTCCGGCGTTCCGCGTCCTGCGGGCCGCCTCCAGCCCGCCTTTTTTGCGGCCCGAGGCGCTTTAGCCCGGTTTGTCCGACAGGACAAAAAGCGTAAACACTCCTGTTATGCGAAACTTCCTATTGTTTTTATATCAAATAATAATTTTATTGGTATATGTTTTTTGTATTGCCCAAACCGGAGTATCTATTAATATTCTCATCTTTTACCTCGTGCTTTTTTATAATCATAAGTTTTGTCAAATTCTATCTTTCCAAATAATTCAATAACTTCCTGCCGTTTTCGTCTTTGAATAAATTCGTCTAAAGCCATATTTACAGTGTCTTTTTTGGTTTTTAACCCGCCGATAACAAGCGCCGTCTTTAGTAAATTATCATCAATTGCCAAATTTGTCGCCATTTTTATCCTCCATAAATAATATATTACACAATATATTGTGTATTTGTCAAATGCTTTTCACCTTTTTTAAAAATTTTCGGAAAATGCAATAGGACATTTCGCATAACTTTTTTGTCTGTGGTAATTTTTCGGCAGGAATTAAAGTTTCTGGAGCTGAGGGGAATTGGCTTCCGGCGTCCCGCGTTCTGCGGGCCGCCTCCAGCCCGCCTTTTTTGCTAAGCGCCCATCCCTGGGCGCTTGCCTCTTAAACCTTGCGGTTTGCGGGGCCGCAAAAAAGGTTCAATTCCCCATGAGGGTAGGCGTTTTGCTGCTTTTTTTGTCTGTGGTGATTTTTTTCGCAGGAATCAAAGTTTCTGGAGGTGAGGGGAATTGAACCCCTGACCTCTTGAATGCCATTCAAACGCTCTAGCCAACTGAGCTACACCCCCAGAAGAGCCTTCAATATACAAAAGAGAGGGATTTTTGTCAAGGGGGGCACAGGCTTCTTTTTCGTTGGCGCTTAGCGGCCGCCGAGAGAACTCCCCTCATCCTCCCACAACCGTAATCCCTTCTATTTCTTCCCACGTAAGCCGCTCCTGCCACGGCTGCTCCTTTACTCTAGCCCTCCGGTCAAATATAACCAGGTACGCCGGCGCGTTTATATCTATCGTGTCACGGTAGCGCCGTAT
>JAISYA010000123.1 GCA_031270205.1 Treponema sp. | reverse complement strand
TATTCTATATTTTTTATTTGAAGGTTTTTATATTCCGGCAATTCTTTGATCAAATTATATTTTTCGGGGGTAAAATGTTGTACTGTTTTTTCATCAACTATAATGCTAATAGTAACACTAAAATAATAATCATCAACTTTTTCATTTTCTGGTAAATAGTTTATTACAAGATCATATTTTTCTTTTTCTATGTTTTCTAATAATGACAACGGCTTTATTTCTCCACTTTCAATTAAAGTTTTAAAATAATCCGATATTTCATCCGGATTCTCATCAGCAGAACCATTGGCATAAATTTTCATTATATTGAATGAAAATATTAGAAAAAAAACCATATAAAACCAATCTATTTATTTTCATATTTAAAATAATATGATGGTTTCATTTTTTTTGTCAATAGCCACAGAAAGCTATTTGTATTATTTTACAAAAAATTTAGCCCCAATGTCGCCTAACTACAGTATATCCGCCCCCCTTCGCCCACTTGTAATAGGCGCCGCAACTGATCCCAAATAATCCGGACATCTCCCGGATGCTGTGTTCGTTCCGATGCTCTTGCATGAACTGATACACCATCAGCGGGGTTCTGCCGGCGCCGCCGCTTCGGTCTTGAACTCCCTGGAGTAATTACGCCGTTCTTTCCCTTCTTTTGCTCCTTGTCTTTATTTTTTGTACGTTTACCATGGACCACTGGAACCAAAGGCTCCTTGGACCACACTGACAAGATTGCAAAGCGGAAACCGGCCTTTAGACATTATCCGGACGCGCGGCATTTGCCCTGCCTCTCGCCCTCTTTGTCCTTGCGCTTACATTCTTCCCCGCTCCATCACGTGGAGTTTGGGGGCATTCGAATGAGGCTGTTCCAAAACTTCAGTTTTGGAACAGCCTCGAACAACGCCGCCCCCAAACTCCAGCGTCCGGTTATGCCGGGGAGGGCGCCGCCCACTTGAACTCGCCGTTGTTCTCGCACGCCCAAAAATCGGCGTAGCTTACTTTCCAGGGGGATTTTCCCAGCTTGTCAATGGGTATCTGGTTTTTGATGAGGTGCTGCCAGTAGCCCTTGCCGCCGATGTCGCCCTGGTAGACGATGCCGACGGGGACGCCGCCGCGGAGCACGATTTTCTGGTAGTTCCTGCGGTCTTCCCGCACCAGTACCTCGTCGCCTTCCTGGGGGGTGAACCTGCCTACCGAAAGCGTCGCCAGGTTGAAGAAGTTCACCGTATTCTTGACGGCGAAGCGGTCCTCGTACACAAGGTTCCAGCCGGCGATGTTCTTTGCCACAAGCTGTCCCTGGATTTGGGCGTTGGGCCAGATACCCGAAAGCCCCGCCGCGTCGCCGCACGCATAGACGCCGGGAACGCTCGTTTGGAGTTTGTCGTCCACTACAATGGCCCGCTCGGTTTTGACGCCGCTGCCTTCCAGAAAGCCGATGGCGGGGCGCACCCCGACGGCCAGTATTGCCATGTCGCAGGGGACTGATTCGCCTGACTCAAGCTCGACGGAAGTGACCAGCGGCGCGCCGTCTGTGCCGGGCGCGCTTGTGGTGTTCACCACTTTTTTGGCCAGGAGGAATTTGACGCCCGCTTTTTCAAAGAGCCGCTGGTAGGTTTCGGCGGCGTGGACGTCCAGGTTAATCGCGAGGACCGCGGGGGCCATTTCAATGACCGTGATGTCAAAAGGCTTTCCCCGCTTTTCGCCCATTTCGAGGAGGCCCGCCACCGCGTCAAGGCCCACAAGACCCGCGCCGATGACGGCGATTGTATGCGCGCCCGCCGCGGCCGCGGTAATGGCGCGGGCGTCCTTCAGGTGGCGGAGGCCGTACACGTTTGAGGCGGTTTTAAGCGCCCCGATGGGCGGCGTTACCGAGTTGGACCCGCTGGCGATGATGATTGTGTCGCCTCCGGCAAGCGCTTCGTCACCGGCGTATACGGTTTTGGTTTGGCCGTCTATCCGTGTAACGCTTTTGCCTTTGATCCATGTAAAGCGGGGGCAGGTCAAAAGGCCGTCGTTGATAAAATTGATGCTTTCGGCGCTCCGCTCGCCTGAGATAAAACGGTGGAGCATACAGCGGGAATAGACCTCGACATCTTCGGAGATCATCACTACCGTGTCTTCCTGCTGTTCTTTTAAGAGAGTCCGCGCCGCGGCAACGCCCGCCGCTCCCGCTCCGATAATCACGTGGTTCATAGTGACGCCTCCTGCCAGGCTACTTCCTCCAGATAGAGGGCTTTTTTGGGACAGGACCTGACGCAGTTGGGGTTGGCGTCGTCGTCCTTGCAAAAATCGCATTTGACGATCTGTTCCCGCGCAAAATCGGGCTTGACGTTGCCGTAGGGGCAGTTCATCACACACATAAAGCACTTGCCGCAGCGGTCCTTGTCATATAACACAAAGCCGCTTTGCGGGTCCTTTTTGAGCGCGCCTGACATACAGGCGTTCACGCAGTCGGGAATGGCGCAGTGCCGGCAGAAGATCGGAATATAGCCGCCCCTGCCGTCACAGACGATCTCGTGCCGGGGGGTGTTGGCCGGATCGCCCAGATTCAAATCGTAAACCGTTCCCGGCGTTGCGCGGTGGGCCTGCATACAGGCAAAGCTGCAATTCTTGCAGCCGTCGCACTTTTCCTTGTCGATAAAAATTCGCTTCATGCCGTCCCCCTATATCTTCAGGGCGGCGCGTTTTTCCAGGATGATCTTTTCCAGGATGTCCGCGGTAGCCGTGGCGTCGTCGTTGATGATCACCTGCCCGCCGGTGAGGGATAGCAAGTCTTCGGTGAGGACCTTGACCGCGACGGGGCTTCCGGTAATGTGGGGGGGAAGGCCGAGGTGCAGGGGCAGCCCCAGGGCGAGGCCGAAACAGCCGTCGGCCAGGGCCTGTTCCTCAAGCCACTGGGCGGCGGAAAGAACCAGGGGAAGCTGGGGGATGTCGATGCCGATGGTTTCGGCGAGTTCAGTGGCGACGATTTCCAGCCGTCCAATCGCGAGGCAGGGGCCGAAATTGAGTACCGGGGGAATGCCCAGCTTTTTACAGACCGCCTTGAGGCGGGGGCCGGCAAGGTCGGCCGCTTCGGGAACCATGAGGCCCACGTTTTCGATGCCGCCTGAGGAACAGCCCGCCGTCAGGATGATGATGTCCCTGGCGATGAGTTCCCGCGCGAGGCCCACGGTCAGCACGTCGTGGCCGCCTGAAACAAGGCTGGAGCAGCCCACCACTCCGGCCACGCCCTTGATGTCGCCTGAGACAATCAGGTCAACCAGGGGCTTCCAGCTGCCGCCGAGAAACTTTTTAAGCGATACCTCGCTCACTCCGGTAAGGGTGTTTTCATAACCGTGTTCCGGCTGGAGCCGCATTGGGACGCTGCCCCGCCGCGCTTTATAGGAGGCGACGATCTTGTCAATAATCAGGTCGCTGTGCTCGTCGCGTGCGGCAAAGTCAAAGGGGATGTATTCGGCGTTGGCCTTCTTCGCCACGTCGTCAATGCAGATCTGTGTGATACGCAGTTCGTCGCAAATCGGCTCGATGCCCGGCAGGGTACAGTTGAATTCGGAAATAACCGCGTCAATAGCGCCGGTGGCAAGGATCGCCTCGCTGGTGTAGTTGTTTCCGGCGTGGCCGTCAAAAATGCCGGTGTAGTGGATGCCCCGCAGCTGCAGGTCCTGGCCGACGCAGGTACAGCCCACGAGCTTAAAACCTTTGGCGCCGGCGGCCTCGGCTTTGGCAACCGCGCCGGCCTCGGTGAGCCGTTCCTGCAGGCGGACAAACATCGTGTGCTGGTGGCCGGTGATCATGACGTTGATATAATCGGGATCGATGACCCGCAATCCCACCGTGGCTGGCCGGAGTTCCGGCTCGCCCAGCAGCACGTCGTTCAATAGATTGGTCAGGGTAAGGCCGTAAATGCCGGTGGAAATGCCCAGCTTGAGGCAGTTGAGGAGCATATCAACCGGGTCGGAGTTGAGGTTGGTCGAACATTTGACCACCCCTTTGTAGACCTCCGCCACTGCCCCGCCGGGGAGGATGCCCAACTCGGCCCACTTTTTGAAGCGGGGAGGATAGGCCATTTTTTCCACCAGTTCCATTTTTTCGTAGACCGGCCGGTATATATCCCTCAAAACCGCGTCGGCCACTTTGAAGGCCCGGTCGTGGACGCCGCCGCCTGAAACGCCGAAAATCGCGCACAGCCGGTCCAGGGCGCCTTCGCCCTTGATAGTGCCCTTTTGTAACGCGGTGTTTTTCAGGTTGAGGGCGGTGTTTTCCACGACGTGGATATAGCAGCCCGATCCCGAGGCCACGGCCCGCAGGAAATTCCGGGCAACCATAACGTCGGCGGTGGCCCCGCAGATACCCCGCGGGGCTTCGGGGGTGATACGGCAGGGGCCGTTGGCGCACAGCCTGCAGCACACCCCCTGTAACCCAAAACCGCAGTGGGTTTCCTGGCTCTCCACCCGGTGATGGCTCGTCTCCATCGGTAAACTGGCAATAAAGCTTTCCAGCGTCTTATCCGCGCTTGCGCAGGTACTGCACCCATAACAGGCATCATTCATGGTAGGACTCCTTACCGGGCTTGACGCAAACTCTCCGGTTTTGCTGTGCCCGTTTATACTAAAAATAAGACGTAAATGCGGAAAATGCAAGTTTTTTTCA
>JAISYA010000077.1 GCA_031270205.1 Treponema sp. | reverse complement strand
GATCTTTTACGACAAAGTCAATTGCCATGATTTACTCCTTCTGTGCGCCGCGTGTGGCGGCGTTCACGGTTTTATTTTACCACCGCAATGGCGTAGGCATTGCCGTCGCCTGCGGTGGGCAGGTCGGTTCTCACCCCGTTTTTCCAGTAACAGGCTGTGTAGGTGCCGGCGGAATTATCCCAATAGTCCCCGGCCACAAAGACATCGCTGCCGGAAACGGCGATGGAATAGGCGGAGCCATCGCTGCCCGCCGGTACGGCAAGGTCGGTTCTCTCTGAGGCTATGTTTTTCCAGTAGCAGGCTGTGCGGATGTAGGTGGAACTATCCTCATAGTCCCCGGCCACAAAGACATCGCTGCCGGAAACGGCGATGGAGGTGGCGTCGCCATTGTTGCCCGTCGCTACGGCAAGGTCGGTTTTTGTTCCGTTTTTCCAGTAACAGGCTGTGCCATCAACGAACCCGGCCACAAAGACATCGCTGCCGGAAACGGCGATGGATTGGGCCTGGCTGTGGCTGCCCGCTGCGGCAAGGTCGGTTCTCTCTGCGGCTCCGGTTTTCCAGTAACAGGCGATGTAGTTGCCGGAGCTGTTCTCATAGTACCCGGCCACAAAGACATCGCTGCCGGAAACGGCGATGGAGTTGGCGTAGCCATCGCCGCTGTCCGCCGGTACGGCAAGGTCGGTTCTCGTTCCGTTTTTCCAGTAACAGGCGGTGTAGTTGTTGGAGCTGTCCCTATAGTACCCGGCCACAAAGACATTGCTGCCGGAAACGGCGATGGATTCGGCGTAGCTATTGCTGCTGCCCGGCGGTACGTCAAGGCCGTGTTTTGTTCCGTTTTTCCAGTAACAGGCTGTGGTGGAACTATACCCATAGTATCCGGCCACAAAGACATTGCTGCCGGAAACGGCGATGGATTTGGCGTAGCCATTGTTGCCCGGCGGTACGTTAACAAGGTCGGTTTTTGTTCTATTTTTCCAGTAACAGGCTGTGTCGGTGGAACTCTTCTTATAGTACCCGGCCACAAAGACATCGCTGCCGGAAACGGCGATGGATCGGGCGTAGTTATCGCTGCCCGCCGGTACGTCAAGGCCGGTTTCCACCCCGGTTTTCCAGTAACAGGCTGTGTCGGTGGAACTGTTCCTATAGTACCCGGCCACAAAGACATCGTTGCCGGAAACGGCGATGGATTGGGCGTAGTTATAAGTGCCCGCCAGTGCGTCAAGGCCGGTTTTTGTTCCGTTTTTCCAGTAACAGGCTGTGATGATGGAACCGGTATTATAGGACCCGGCCACAAAGACATCGCTGCCGGAAACAGCGATGGATATGGCCTGGCTGCCCGCTACGGCAAGGTCGGTTCTCTCTGTTGTGGCTCCGATTTTCCAGTAACAGGCTGTTTGGGTGGAGGTGGAACTATCCCAATAGACCCCGGCCACAAAGACATCGCTGCCGGAAACGGCGATGGATACGGCGGTGCCATAGATGCCCCCCGGTTCGGCAAGGCCGGTTTTCACCCCGTTTTTCCAGTAACAGGCTATATCGATGGTACCGTCAAAATAGTACCCGGCCACATAGACGGTCCTACTATCGGTGTCGTCACTGCCGGTACCGGTACTGTCGCCGCCGGTGCTGTCGGTGCCGGTGTTGTCGCCGCCGGTACCGTCACTGCCGCCACTACCACCGGTACCGCCACTACCATTGCCGGGGTCGTCACTGCCGCCGCCGCCACCGCCGCCGGTGGGGCAGGCGGCAAGCAGGATAGCCATTACCGCGAGCGCGGCAATGCCGAACCGTTTCTTTCTTTTCATACACTGCTCCTTATTAACGGGAAATAACAAAAGCCGGTACACCCCCGTGCGGAGGCGTCCGGCATTTTCGCGTGGGTAAGAAAGGAGCGCGGCCCTGTGGGCAGAGTCGTCTCCCGGAAAAGAGATTCTGGTGAGTATATACAGAGAGAGAGAGAGAGAGAGAGAGAGAGAGAGAGAGCAAAATCCGTGCCATAATCGATATTACTGAAAAATACATCATTATCACCGCTATGCCTCTATTACATGTAAAAGCATAGCACGGATTGGGCGGAAGTGTCAAGAAAAATGAGCAGAAAAATGAGCAGAGCGCAAGGGCCTGCCCTTCCCCCGCGTATTCAAGTTTGCCCTAAAAACGCCGATAAGTGAAAAATGAAGGAGTCTCCCCGGAAGAATCACCGGTCCATTTGTTTTTTTTTCTGTTCTTTCCTGATATGTTCCGGCGTCTTTGCCTTTGGCAAAGCGGAAGAGGCGGAAAAAACGGTGATGAACAACGAATGGCGGCTCTGCGTTACCAGCTTTGACACTTCCGCCCTGCCGGAAGACCGGCAGCCGGTCGGCGAGGCGATTACCAGAACGCTGGTGGATAGCCTGAAGACGGTAAACTACCGGATTCGCGTATCCCCGGAATACGCGTATTATGAGCAGTACGAGTGGTCCAGCGTGCGTTCAACCGCGGCGAAGGCTTTGGCGGCGAAACAGGAAGAGCGGGCGCTGCTGCTGTACCGGAACGGAACGAACTGGCGTTACCGGCAGAACATTAAAAAAATAGACGCGGAGATTGCCACACTACAGGAAAACCTGGCGCAGGCGGAAGCGGATATGCCGCTGATAAACCAGGAGCCGGTATTCGCTATTACCCAGAACAACAGGGACGGGACGTTTCCGGAACCGCCCAGGCCAAAAAGCGAACGGCGTTTTTGTGTAAGCCAGCAGGCGGACGCTTTTCTTGCGGGGGCCATACAGGAATATCACAACCGGTATTACCTTACCCTGCGGCTGTACGCCTTATATACCGACTCCTTTGTCTATGAAGATGAGATTGTTTTTTCCGCCGATGACGCCGCCGCCGCGGTTGATGAAATTGCCGGAAGGCTCACCGCGGTTCTCTCCGGAAGCAAGCCGGCGGCTGTGGCGGTGCATACATCCCCTTCAGACGCGCTGGTCTTGATCAACCGGAGTTTCGCCGGCAGGGGAGACATACCGGCCCATGATCGCCCGCCGGGCACAATTGAAGTCGCGGTTTCAGAGGGGGATCACTGGCCCGAAACCGTGGAGGCCGAACTGGTTCCCGGTGAGCTTACCGACATCAGCGTACAGTTGCTGCCTGTGGAATACGGCGATGTAACTGTTCTCAGCCCCGGCGTAAACGGGGCCTCCGTGTATCAGGGGGCCATGTATGTGGGAGAGACCCCGCTTACGCTCAGATTGCCGGTGGATCAGTTCAACTATATCAACGTGGAAACCGGAGAGAATCAAATAGCGAGAGCGGCGTTTACCAGCCCCGCGCAGGCGGACGCGCCCTACCGTTTTTCCATGAAACTAAAAACACCCCGCCCCGGAGTGGATCGGGTAAACAAGGCCCGGAAAGCGTACTACTGGGCCTGGGGCGGCACATGGATCACCGCCATTGCGGCATGGATCGTTACCGGCGTATTACAGACCCAGAATGAGGCGATTCTGCAGCATTATAAGGCTACCGGAACCTATAACCAGAATTTCTACGATCAGGCGCAGGTTATGCACGATGTGTATACCTACGCATGGACCGGTGTGGGTCTCGCCGCGGCATACGAGATATTCCAAATGGCCAGATATATTTACACCTCAACCGAAGATACAACGCCGATTGTTAATCCGGACAAATAAAAAGTGAGTTTTACCAATGGGTTTTGCGGATAAGATAAAAATATTTTTCAAGCGGAACGCCGCCATTTCGGAAGATTTTTTTGAGGAACTGACCGATCTGCTGGTGGAAGGGGATTTCGGCGCGGCGGAAGCGTACCGGACCGCGGAGATTCTGCGGGAGCGCTGTAAAAAAAACAGACCTTCGCCGGAAGAACTGCCCCTTAAACTCGCCGAGCTGCTGGAAGAGGAACTGAAAAAAGGCGGAACGGGAACAGACCCCGCCGGTCTTTCGCCGGAAGGAAAACTGACCGTAATGCTGCTGCTTGGGGTAAACGGCGTGGGAAAAACCACCAGCGCCGCGAAACTGGCCGCCCTGTACCGTGACACATACGGGCAAAAACCCATTCTTGCCGCGGCGGACACTTTCAGGGCGGCGGCCATCGACCAGCTCAAGATACATGGGGAACGGCTCGGCATACGGGTAATCGCCCATCAGCACGGCGGCGATCCGGCGGCGGTGGTGTACGACGCGATTGAGGCGGCCCGGGCCGGCGGCGGGGATTTTATCATCGCCGACACCGCGGGGAGGATGCACACCAAATCCGCCCTTGTGGAAGAACTGCGGAAAATTGACCGCGTGGTGGAGTCACGGGCCGCCGGCGCGCGGTATATCAAGTATCTGGTGTTAGACGCAACTACCGGCAGGAACGCCCTTGCCCAGGCCGCAATATTTAACGAGGCGGTTTCCCCCGAAGGGGTAATCCTGACCAAATACGATTCCACGGCCAGGGGCGGGGTGGTGTTTTCCCTGGCCTCGGAGCTGAGCCTGCCTGTGGTGTATCTCTGTACCGGTGAAAAATACGGGGATATCCGGCCTTTTGATCCCCACAGTTATGCGAGGGAATTTGCGGGCGTTGAATAATAAAGTGGATAAAAAAATTAAACAGGCGTTTCCCGAAAGTCTTTTCCCAAAGCGGGAATTGGCCGCCCTCGCGCTTGATACGAGGGATCATTTGCTGCCGGACCTTCGGCTCAAGATCGAAGGCGGCCGGTTCTGGGAAAAACTCAAACCGGTTGTTTTTTTCTCTGTTTTACTGCTGGGGGCCTTTCCCGCCCTTGCCCTGGAAAGCGGTCCCTCCACTACCGATTCCGCCCGCTGGTTTCGTTCCAACGCCGGCGGCATGACGCTGGAAGAAGTTTCCTCGCGGACCGCGGCTCTGCACAACGAATACGCCCTGCTCATCGACCATGCCCGCACGGGAGATCTGCCGGAGACACTTGCGCCCTTTTACCGGAGCGACTATCTCATTGAGATTCACGCGCTGTTTACCAGGGGAGAGGAATCCCGCAGACAGTGGATATTTCGCGACAGCAGGGGGACAGCCCGCCTGGTCTCCGTTTTGAACAGGGACCGCAAGAGCGAGCCCGTCGTGAAAGAAGCGCCGCCCGTTTCTGAAGAAAGCGAAGAAGCCGGCGAAGAGACCTCAGGCTCGGATGAGCCAACCGGACGCGCCCCCTGGGGATTTATCGAAATATACAACGAAAATTACCGCATCATCGAAGAGTATATGTTTAGCGATGACGGCGGCGAAATGTTAACTACTTATTCCTACCGGGGCGGCCTTTTGATTAGGGCCGAGGGCCGGCGGAAACCGGCGGAAGCGGTGGAAGGAAGTGACGGCGGCGAATTTATAAAAACGTTTACCGATGATTACCGCTACAACCGTTCTCTTTCACTGCGCTCAATTAACCGGGTTTTTCATGAAGATATTGAGGCCCTTCCGATCAGCCTCGCTTTTCCGAACCGTGTGCTCGACCTCGCGGCGCAGGAAGATTTTTCCGAGGAAAAACTCGCCGTGAATTCCGAATTCTTCGGGGAATTTGACGTCAAGCCGGGCTACCGGATGGTATTTACCACCGACGAGCGGGGCCGGATATTGACTCAAACGCTGTTAGATGACACTGATACAGAGGTATGGGTGATTCAAAACACCTGGTCCGGCAACCGGGTTTCTTCGGCGCTCAGAACCGAAGGGGATGATGAATGGCTTGTCGAATACGAGTACAACGACAGGGGAGACCGGATAATTGAACGCAATTTATACAACGGGGTTCTGGAACGCATGGTGTACGCCGAAGACGGCAGGGATATTGAAGAACTGTACATGAACGGCGCGGTCGTACTCAGGGCGGAATGGGAAGGCGGCAGAAAAATATCCGAAACACGGATACGGCGTAACATGTAAAGGCGCGGGAATGAAGAACAACAGGGCCGCCTGGATTTGGTATGTGGCGGCGCGGTATATTTTCAGGGGCCGGGGAAATTCGCCCTCTCCCATTTTGGCGATTTTGGGAATAGCCACCGGCGTTTTGGTTTTGATTGTGATTCTGGCGGTGATGAACGGATTCCAGTTGAGTTTTATCGAAAACATTCTGGAAATTTCCTCGGGACATTTACGGCTGGAATCTTTTCCCGCCGAAAAAGCGGAAGAAGCCGAAAGTATCCTCGCGGCGCTTCCCGGAATAAACGCGATCCTTTCCTTCAGGGAATTCCAGGGCCTTGTCCGGGGCAGCCGGGGCGGACAGCGGCCAATAATGATCCGGGGACTTCCCGCGGATGCCCTTGAGCGTGATCCGGCCCTGGGGGCCAGGCTGGAATTTGAGGCCGGCTCCTTTGCCGTCTCGGACCGCCGTGCGGCGCTCCTTGGCGCGGAACTGGCCGCCCGGCTGGGAGCGGGCATCGGCGATGAGATAACCCTTTTTTCGATAGCCGGTATTCTTTCCGGAGGCGCGGTTGACACCGGCAGCGGGGAATCGTCGTCCGAAACAGACGGGGCCGGCGTGGAAACTTTTACCGTTACCGGAATATTCAGAACCGGCTTTTACGAATATGACACGAGCTGGGGCTTTATCAATATTGAAAGCGCCGGGTTTTTTTCCGAATCCGGCGTCACCCTGGGGGTGAAGCTGAAAAACCGTTTTCAGGACCGGCAGATTCTTGAAACGGCGCGGCAGGCTTTCTCCGGGCGGGCCGGATTTGAAGAGATAAAACTTTCAAGCTGGCGGGATTATAACCGCTCTTTTTTCGGCGCGCTGCGGACGGAAAAACTTTTCATGTTTATTCTGGTGGGCCTGATATTTATTGTGGTGGGTCTCAATATTTTTCAGACACAGAGGAGATCGGTGCTGGAGCACCGGGAAGAAATCGGCCTCCTCAGGGCTGTCGGGGGCAGGGAGAACGCGGTACGTTTTGTGTTTGTCTGTGACGGCGCGATCATCGGTTTTGCGGGCGCGGCGTCGGGCCTCGTTTTGGGGCTGCTCATCGCCTCGAACATTTCCCTTTTCTTTTCAATTTTGGAAGGCATCGTTAATTTTTTTATCAATATCGCAAATGTGTTAATGTCTTTTTTCGGCGCGGGGGAAATGGGGAATTTCGCTATTTTTTCTCCCGCGGTATTTTACATCAAAGAAACTCCGTCCCGCATTATTCCCCACGAGGTGGCGCTGGTTTTTATGTTCGGTTTTCTTTCCGCCCTGCTGGCGGCATGGTTCGCTTCGGGAAGGGTTTGCCGCATACGGCCCGCGGAGGTGCTGCGTTATGAGTAATGTGTCAGGTGAAGAATCGAATCCGCCCGCCGGAATTATGGTCAGGGCGGACAACATCGTCAAAAATTATGTATCCGGTACAGAGACCCTGCATATTCTCAAGGGGGTGAGTTTTGACATTCCCAAAGGACTTTCGGCGGCGGTAAGCGGGCAGAGCGGCAGCGGCAAAAGTACCCTGCTCAACATTCTCGGCGGGCTTGACCGGTGTGACGGCGGAAGGGTTTTTATCAACGGCGCGGAAATTACCGGCCTGTCTGAAAAGGAACTGTCCGGGCGCCGAGGTAAACAGGTGGGATTCATTTTTCAGTTTCATTATTTATTGAAAGATTT
The DNA here is from genome assembly GCA_031270205.1 of Treponema sp. Classification (GTDB taxonomy): domain Bacteria; phylum Spirochaetota; class Spirochaetia; order Treponematales; family Breznakiellaceae; genus WQXQ01. The sequence continues at coordinate 3,183 of JAISYA010000077.1, read as the reverse complement.
TACCGCTTTGGAAAACGTAATGCTTCCCGCCTTTATCGCGGGAATTAAAAAAAGTGATGCCCTGGAAAAGGCCCGCGCTCTTTTGGCCGATGTAAAACTTGAGGACAGGGCCGGCCATTTCCCTTCCCAGCTTTCCGGCGGCGAGCGCCAGCGGGTGGCGGTGGCCCGTTCCATGATAAATGATCCCGGCGTGATCCTCGCCGACGAGCCTACCGGAAACCTTGATCCGGACAACAGCGCCATGGTGGCGGATATCCTCTACGCCGGCGCGGAAAAATGGGGCAAAACCCTAATCGTCGTCACCCATGATGAAAAAGTCGCCGCCAGGGCTTCGATACGTTACACTCTGGAAAAAGGGCTGCTTGCCTGTGACGGAGCGGAGGCGGACGCGTGAAAAACCGGGCAGGTTTTTTCATTGCCATCCGTTACCTGTGGGGCCGGGTGCACGAAGGAGGCCGGTATCTCCTGGGAGCGGCCGCGGGGATCGCCGTGAGTCTTATCCCGATTATCGTTACCCTCATTGTGGCCGACGGCATGATCCGCGGCATTATTGACCGCTATCTGGAATTGGGAACCGGCCACTTGCAGGTTTTTAACTGGTTTGATCCCGAAGAACTGGAAGAGCCCGCGGAAAAAATCAGGGGCATTGCCGGCGTCAGGGGACTGTGGCCGGAACAGCAGAGCGTGGGGGTTCTCGTGGGAAAAAACGGGAAAACCGGCGCGACCGTCCGCTCTGTGGATCCTTCGTTCTGGGAGAGCGGCGGCGGCTACCTGAAAATCCTGGCGGGCGTTTCAAAACCTGAATCGGATCGGGATATGCTGTTAGGTGAAAATCTCGCCTCCGCCATCGGCGCGGAAGCGGGGGACACGGTGCGCCTTATGACGATCAGAACAAATCCCGACGGGCGTAGCGTCCCCCGGATGACTGCCTTTACCGTGCGGGGCATCGTCTCTTCGGGCTACCACGAACTTGACGCGCTCTGGTGCATCATCAGCTGGGAAGGGGGCAGGGACATTCTCTCCCCGGAACTATCCTCCACCAGTCTGATTGTAAAAATCGATGATCCTTACCGGAGAGCGGATTCCGCAGTCCTTTCTCTGTATTCGGCGCTGGGCGCGGGCTATGGCGTGTACACCTGGAAGGCCCTGCTTCGCTCCCAGTACAGCTCCTACGAGTCCACCAGGCAGCTCCTCCTCTTTATCATGGCGCTGGTGGTGATTGTGGCGGCGGTGAACGTTTCTTCCGCCACGTCCATGCTGGTCATAGAGCGGCAGCGGGACATCGCCGTTCTTAAAGTTACCGGCGCGAGCGTCCGGGGCGTAACCGGCGTGTTTTTCTGGGGGAGCTTTCTTACCGGCCTCTCAGGCGCAATCATCGGCATAACCCTGGGACTTCTCATCGGCAATTTCATCAATCCCCTTATCCATTCCCTGGAAGCGCTCCTCAGTTTTTTTTCAAGCCTGTTCCACGGCGGTGAAGTAAAACTCCTCGATCCCGGCTTTTATCTTGAAACCATTCCCATTATCATCGACTGGTTTGCCGTGTTTCTCATCGGCTGTTTTACGATTTTTTGTTCCGTAGCCGCCTCCTGGATTCCGGCGCGCCGCGCGGGGAAACTCAAACCCATGGATTTGCTCAGGAAATATTGATTCGTGTGATATTATTTTCTATACTGATTCCGGTAAGCCCATGAAAGTCAGCGTTGGCATTCTCTACAGAGACCTGAAAAGTATTTTTACATTCGCGGTTTTTGGCAACATCGGCGGCGATCTGGACTTTGAGCGGCAGCATTTTCTCAGGAACGGGAAGGACTGCAGGGACGGACAGATATACATAGCCGATGACGCGGTCATCGCCGCCAAACCAACGGTAAAAACCAATTCCATTCTTATGTACACCGGAGACGGGGCCGAGGAACTGGTCCCGTTTTTTGAGGCGGCGTTTGTCTTTAAGGGAATTTCCGTTTTCGACATCCATAACGCGGTGGAGAATGTTTGTTCCGTGTACGGGGACTGGGATTCGGATCTGCGGGATATCCTTAGCGAAAGGGGTACGGTTCAGCAAATGCTGGATCGCAGTTTTGCCATTTTTCAAAATCCGCTGATCCTTTATGATCAGAATCTTTCTACCATGGCCTTTTCCAAAGAATACGCGGACGATATGCCGGCAATCTCGCTGATGGAGAAAAAGAAAGTCGCGGATTACATCAACGCGGCGGATTTCAATGAATCCTACGCCAAACAAAAGGCCGCTTTTTTTACCCCCTGCACCGCCGGGGTGCGGAGTCTCTACATCAATATTTCCCGGCAGGATAAATCAAAATGCCGTCTTATGCTCCTTGAGCTTTCCCGAAAATTTGTCCTCTCGGATACTCCCCTGCTGGAACATTTGGCCAACCTTGTGCAGTCCGCTTTTTCCGGGACCACTGCGGACACAAACCTTTCCGATACGGTGAAAAAAACACTCGACGGCGAATACCGCGGCCTCCGTTTTATCGAACAGCGCTTCGGCGAATACGGCTGGGAGAAGGGGCATTACTTTATCTGTTTGAAAATAGTCGCCGACAAGCGGGAAGGGGCCGGTCCGCGGCTGGAGCGGCTCAGGAAAGGGCTGAACGGCGCGGCTGTTTTTGAACATGACAACGGCGCCGCGGCTTTTATCAACCTTTCCCTGATTGAAGCGGAGGCCGGGGGAAAAGCCGGCGCCGTGACGGACAAGGCGCTACGGCCGGCGCTTGCTCTCCTGGAAGAAGAAAAACTCCGCTCAGGCATGAGTTCCCCATTTACCGGTTTCGGCGAATTCCCCCAATACTTCAAACAGGCGGAACTTGCCCTTGCCCTGGGTTCCCGCCGCCGCCCGGAGGAACGCCTGCACCGCTTCAGGGACATGCTGGAGTTGCAGCTCCTTGAAAGCTGCACCAGGGAACTGCCCGCCAGAATGGTCTGCGCCCCGGAGCTGCTCACCCTGCTGCGCTATGATGAGGCGCACAACACCGATTATTACCGCACCCTGTATGTTTTTCTGGAAAACAACCTGCGTCCGGTGCAGACCATAAAGGAACTGTACATCCACCGCAGCACCCTGCTTTACCGGCTGCAGCGCATACAGAAGATCACCGGCCTGGACGTGGAACGCAGCAACAACCGGTGGTTTTTGCTGCTGTCCTTCAAGCTGCTGGAAAA
>JAISYA010000040.1 GCA_031270205.1 Treponema sp. | reverse complement strand
CATAGCCGGGGGCACGGTTTTGGACCAGGCTCTTGCAGTTTTTCAGGCTAAAGCCTTGCAAAACTGCGTTTTTTAAAGGTTTCTGTTCCAAAACTGAAGTTTTGGAACAGCCTCAGGTAATTGGAAAACCTCAACGCCCGGCGGTTACCACGCCGGTCACCCCAAAAAGGAGTTTGAGACGAGAATCAGTCTAACACAATTTTAGGGCAATTGCTACCCCTTGTTTCGCGGGGGGCATTTACTTTCAAGTACCGCGAAACACTGAAATTTTGAAAGATTTCAGGGACAGCGCCGCGAAAGCAGCTGACGTTACTTTTTTCCGGTAAGTGTGCTATACTTTCCGGTATGGTTAACAGCTTCCGGCCCCTTCAAGGAGTAACCCAATGAGCGGCAACGAAACCAACAACGAAGACAACGGCCTCTCCCGGCGTATCGGCATACTGCGGGCGGTGTTGATCCTCGTCTTTTTCGCCTACGGAGTACGGCTTTTCAGCCTGCAGATTCTCTCCGGGGAATTGTACCGGTCCCGTGCGCAGGACATTTCCCGCAGAACCGCGGTGCTGCCGGCCCAGCGGGGGGAGATATTTGACCGCAATTTTGACCGGCCCCTGGTGATGAACGCCGATTCCTTCGCGGTCAATATAACCCCGGCGGAAGTTCCCCGCGGCGGCATGACCGCCCTTACCGCCGCGGCGGCGAAGATTTTGAAAATCCCCCAAAGCGAAATAGAGGGGAAGATTCCCCCTCAGTTCTACCAACTGTACCAGCCGGTGGAAATCGCCGCCAACGTTCCCTTTACCGCTGTCGCCTCCCTGGCGGAACGGAAAGACAGCCTGCCGGGCCTTTCCTGGAACAGCAAACCCATACGCAACTATCCGGACTCCCGAAGCCTTTCCCACATTCTGGGCTACGTGGGGGATATTACCCGGGACGAACTGACCATGCTGTACAACCGGGGCTACAAACAGGGAGACGTAATCGGCAAGGCGGGAATTGAGCGGCAATACGACGAATTGCTCAGGGGCAGGGAAGGCTGGGAAACGCGGACCGTGGACGTGCGGGGCAGGCGTGTCGCGGGCCGGGACGAGACCACCCGCCAGGCGCCTGAAATGGGGAAAAACCTCGTGCTTACCATTGACCGGCGGATACAGACCCTGGCGGAAAACGCGTTGGGGGAGCGCATGGGGGCGGTCGTGGTGATGCGCCCCGCGACGGGTGAAATTCTCGCCATGGTTTCCTATCCCTGGTTTGATCCGAATGTGCTCGCGGGCGGTGAGCGGGCCGGATACCAGGCCCTCGTTAATGATCCCAATAAACCCTTTATAAACCGGGCGATTCAGTCCGGTTACCCGCCCGCTTCCACATTCAAAATTGTGATGACCACGGGCATTCTCGCGGAAAACGCCTTTCCGCCGGAACAACTCGTCCTCTGTCCCGGGGAAATTGACTACGGCCAGCGGCAATGGCGCTGCCACATCCGCCCGCCCGGGCACGGACGCCTGAACCTGAGCCAGGCAATGGCCCAGTCCTGCGACATTTATTACTGGACCGTGGGGCGGGACCATCTGGGGGTTGAACGCATCGTGTCTTATGCCAGGGATTACGGTTTTGGGGAAGGCACCGGAATCGACCTGCCCGGCGAAATCGAGGGCTTTGTTCCCACCCCCCAGTGGAAAGACCGGCGTTTCCATGAAAAGTGGGTCGCCGGGGATACGATGAACATGTCTATCGGCCAGGGCTTTACCCTGGTTACGCCCCTGCAGATGGCCAACATGGTGTGCATGACGGTCAACGACGGCGTTATCTACAAGCCGCACATTCTGAAAGAAGTCCGCGACCCGGTTTCAGGCGCGGTGGAGCGGGACGTGCGGCCCGAGGTTCTCCATAAAAGCGATTTGCCGCCGGAAATTTTCGCGGCGGTGAGGCGGGATATGCGGGGCGTCATCAGCGGGGGAACGGCGCAGTTTCCGCTGAACATCAAGACCGTCGAAATCGCCGGAAAAACCGGCACGGGAGAAGTGGGCCTTGAGGACCGGTGGCACTCGTGGTTTACCGCGTTTGCCCCCTATAGCACGGACAATCCCGAAGAGCGGGTGGTGGTTTCCATCATTGTCGAAGCGGCCAACGAGTGGGAATGGTGGGCGCCTTACGCTTCGGCGATTATTTTTCAGGGGATTTTCGCGGGGCAGGACTATGAGGAAGCGGTACGCAGCCTCGGCCTGCAGTACCTGATGCCGATACAGGGGCGCAGGGAGTGAGAATTCGGAATATTCTTGAAATTGACTTTCTTATTCTCCTGGCAGCCGTAGCGCTTTCGGTTTTCGGGGTACTCTTTATTTATTCGTCGGGGATTACGTTTACCGGCGCATTGGTTTCCAGCGAGTACCTGCGGCAGATCGTCTGGGCCTCGGCGGGAATAACGGTTGCCCTGGCCCTCTCTTTTTTTGATTACAAAAGGCTCCGCAACCTTTCGCCCTATTTGTATGTGGGGACGCTGGCGCTGCTCCTGTATACCTGCCTTTTCGGCCACACGGTGAACGGCGCGCGCTCCTGGCTCGGCTTCGGCGCTTTCGGCATACAGCCTTCGGAATTTGCCAAAATCACGACCATATTGTTTCTTGCCCGCTATCTGGACGACACCAGGCGATCCGCCGGCACGTTTGTCCGTTTTCTGGTTTCCTGCCTCATTGTGTTTATCCCCATGGGCCTCGTACTCATTCAGCCCGACTTCGGTACGTCCCTCGTTTTTATCCCCCTGCTCCTCGTGATGACCTATATCGCCGGCGTCCCCTTCCGGTATGTGCTCTTTATGGGCGCGTGCATAGCGCTTACCGGCGTACTTATGGTGCTGCCCCTCTGGCAGAGTTATATTCTGCGCAGGGCGCTCCCCATGCTGACGGCCCTTACCAACCCCCGGCTAATCGCGGCGGCGGTATTGGTTTTCGGCCTCATCGCCGCCATCGCGATTTTCGGGTATGTCAAATACGGGAAAAAGTATTTTTTCTGGATAGCCTATGGCGTGGCGATAATCGTTTTTTCCATGGGCGCTTCATTCGCGGCCCGCCGCGTACTGAAAGACTACCAGATCATGCGGCTTATTGTGTTTCTCGATCCCAATGTTGACCCCAGGGGCGCGGGCTGGAATATCATCCAGTCCGTTACCGCCATCGGTTCAGGCGGCCTGGCAGGCAAGGGCTTTTTACAGGGTACGCAGAGCCATTACCGTTACCTCCCCGAACAGAGCACGGACTTTATTTTCTCGATATTTTCCGAGGAGGCGGGATTTCTCGGCGGGATCCTGGTGTTCGCCCTTTTCCTCCTTATCTGTATGCGGCTCTTCCGCCTTATGAAAGTTACCGCCGACACCTTCGGCGCGTATATTTGCGCGGGCCTTACCGGCATGTACAGTTTTCACTTTCTTATCAACGTGGGAATGACGATGGGGATTATGCCGATTACCGGCATCCCCCTGCCGTTTGTGTCCTATGGGGGATCGGCCCTGCTTTCGGCCATGACCGGCATAGGCCTGGCTTTAAGCATCCACGTGCGAAGGTATAACCGCTGATGCCCCGTTTTATTGATCCCGTACAGGAACTCGGCGGCCTGCTGCTTGAGGTGGAAAAGCCCGCCCGGTATGTGGGCGGCGAATTCGGCCGTCTCGCCTCAAAAGAGGCCGCGATGCGGACCCTTATCGCTTTTCCCGACCTTTACGAAATCGGCATGTCAAACCAGGCGCTGCGTATTCTGTACAGGCGCCTTAACGGTGTGCCGGACGTTTCCTGTGACCGCGCTTTCGCCCCGGCTCCTGATTTTGAAAAACTCTTGCGCGAAAAGAACCTTCCCCTTTACGGCCTTGATACCGGCATCAGCCTTGCCGATCTTGATCTCCTCTTGTTTACCCTCGGCTACGAACTGGGCGCGGGGGGAATCTTAACCATGCTGGATCTTTCCGGCATTCCCCTCCATTGCGCGGAACGCGGGGATGAACACCCCCTGCTTATTGCCGGAGGCCCCGCAGTTTCCAATCCCCTGCCATACGCCTCGTTTATCGACGCCTTTTGGATAGGGGAGGCCGAGGCCGGCTTTTTTGATCTTGCCGCCGAACTGACTGAACTGAAAAAAGCGGGGGAGGGGAGAGCGGTCCTGCTGGCGAAAATCGCGGAGCATCCGAGCGTTTGGGTACGGGGAAAAGACAAAGCGGTACGCGCCGTTGACGCGGATTTCGGCGGCAGGGCGGAGGCGGCGGTATTTCCCGTTCCCTCAATGAAAACCGTGCAGCAGCACGGCGCGGTGGAAATTATGCGGGGCTGTCCAAACGGCTGCCGCTTCTGCCATGCCGGTTTCTGGTACCGGCCCATGCGGCAAAAAAAGCGGGAAATCGTTATTGAGGAAGCGGCGGCGTTTGTCAATCAGGGGGGATACCGGGAGATCAGCCTTTCCTCTCTTTCAAGCGGCGACTATGCGGGAATTGGGGAACTGACGGACGCCCTGAACCGGCGCTTCGGCGGCCGGCACGTATCGTTTCAGATGCCCTCGTTAAAAGTGTCGGGTTTTTCTCTTTCCCTCCTTGAAAAAATCGCGGAGACGAGAAAAAGCGGTCTTACCTTCGCCGTGGAAACCCCGGTAGATGCCTGGCAGATGGCGATAAATAAAAAAGTGAGCCGCGATTCGGTGATCGGGATTTTGCGTGAGGCAAAAAAGCGCGGCTGGCGCGGGGCGAAGTTCTATTTTCTAATCGGCCTGCCTGTGGCCGCAACAGGCGAAAAATTACCGCAGCCGGCAGAGGAAGGCGCTCCCCCTGTCCTTTCCGAAGAAGCGGAGATTGCCGCGTTTATCGCCGATGTGGGCCGCAAAACCGGCATGTACTTCAATATCAACGTGGGCATCTTTGTACCCAAGCCCCATACGCCGTACCAGTGGGCCGCCCAGATCGCCGGTGAAGCGGCTTTCGCAAAACTCGATTTTATCCGTTCCCGCCTGAAGCCGCTGGGACACAAGGTGAGCGTTTCGGACCCGTTTGTCTCCCTTATCGAGGGCCTTTTGAGCCGGGGCGATGAGCGGGTAGGGCCGCTGATTGAGGAAGCCTACCGGGGCGGCAGCAGGCTGGACGCCTGGTCCGAATTCGTCAATAAAGAAAAATGGCTTGAGATTATTGAAAAAAATATAGACACAGTAAAGGAAATTCTCGCTCCAAAAAAGCCGGATACGCCGCCGCCCTGGCAGGCTGTTAAATCAGGCGTCTCTTTGGCGTACATACGGCGCGAGCTGCGCAATTCAGAGAACGCGGAATTTACTTTACCATGTAATGAAAATTGCACAGTTCAATGCGGCATCTGTGGTGAAAAAGCCGGAATTGTATATAATAATATACAAAGCAAATATATTTCTCAGGAAAATACTGAAAAACCGTCCTCCAATCAAACTCAAACCGCGGTTTCTGAAAGCGCCCCCCCGCGTAAAACAGACCCTTCAATCCAGAGGGTTTTGTTCAATTTCACCAAGAGGGGAAGCGCCGTTTTTCACGGCCATTTAAGCCTCATCGATATTTTTTCAATGGCCCTTACCCGCGCCGGCCTTCCGGTACTGTACACCCGGGGCTTTAATCCCCTTGCCAAAATTGAAATTGCCGCCCCCCTGTCAACCGGCGTCAGCGCCGACGCCGAAATCGCCGCCGCGGATTTTGCCGATGATGATGCGCCGCTTGACGGCTTTGCCGAAAAACTAAACCGAAACCTGCCCGAGGGAATAACGATCACGCAGGTCCAATATTACCGTATCCCCCGTGGGGAAAAAAAACATTCCCTGTCTTCGCTTCTGTGGGGCTTTACCTACGCGGGTGAAAAAGGCGAGGGGGACTTTACAAAAGCCGCCGATGAAAAACAGTATCGGCAAAAGCGGCTTGAAACCCTTGGCTCGATTTTTTCACTCACCCGGAGTTCCGTTCTGGCAAAAAATATCGTGGATAAAGACACCGCCGCCGGTATCAAGCCCTGGGCTTCATACTTTGACGTGTATCAATTTTTATATCCGTTATAACCCATGTTACGCTAAAATAGCGAACCAATCCTCAGCGCAGATAGCTTTCCGACTCTTCCATCCGTGCCAGCGCCGTCTCAAAACAGCCCAGGTCCCAGGCAAGGTCCAGGACGATGTAGCGGTTGCGGATCATCTGCGCGCGGCGGGCGCAGGCGATTACGGCGGCGCGGGAAAGGTTGATTTCGGCGGGCCGCACCGGGCAGCGGGCTTTTTCAAACAGCGCCTTAAATTCGGCGTAGGGTATTATCTGTTCCAGCACCTTGCCGCGGAGTTCCTTCCAGCAGTCCCGTATTCCTTCGCTTATGCGCGCGGCGCTTTTTTCGTCGTGGAATTTTTCCGCGCTGGTTTTAAGAACGCCTTCCAGGGCGGGGCTTCCCGCGAAGGCGGCTAAAACCCCGGCGGCGCGTTCCTCAGGGCTTGGCCGCCTGAAACCGGACGGCGGGGGAGGGGGGCCTGAAGGATCGGCAAACACGATCTCCATAAAGGCAACGGCCGCCAGGGAGCCGATACCGACCTTGTGGCCGTGCGTTACCGGATTTCCGTCAATCGAAAGGTTTTCCATTTCCCATATATGGGCGAACAGGTGTTCCGCGCCGGAAACAGGCCGGGAACTTCGCAAATACTGCATTGAAAAACCCGTCATGGACAGGGCCTCAAACAGCACTCTGAGGGCCTCCTCGTCGCCCTCCGCGGCGGCGGCGGAGCGTGTAAGAAAATCGTTAAGGCCGTGCTGGACCATTGCCCAGGCTTTCGGCTCTATCCGCTCCGAGCCTTTTGCCCCGAAATCGGCAACGGTATCGGCTATGATCCAGTCGGCTCCGGCGCAGACCTTACCGGCGAGGTCGGCAAAACCCGACGAGGCAAGGTAAGCCGGCGCGCGGGACAGGACGGTGGTGTCCGCCACGACACAACGGGGGGCTTCGCAGGCCATTGTCTGCTTGTAACCGTCTTTGAGAATGGCCGAGCCGTAAGAGGTAAAGCCGTCCACCGAGGCGGCGGTAGGCACGCAAAGGTAGGGAAGATTCAATTCGGAGGCGGCGAGCTTTACGAGATCGTTGACGGTGCCCGCGCCCACAGCGACAGGGACCAGCGGCGCGCCCGCCGTCCCGATCTTTTGCCGCAGCGTTTTCACATGGTCGTAATCGGCGTGCAGGCGCGGTTCGCCGGGAAAAATATACCGCCCCGCGACGCTTATTCCCGCCCCGGAAAGGCCCCGTTCAAATTCCCCGCCCGCGGCTTTCAGGGTGTTTTCATCGGCAACAAGAAACACCCGCTCCGAGCCGTACTCCGCCCGCAGCAAGGCGGGGATTTCCCGGTACACGCCGTTTCCGGCGCGCAGCGCTCTCGTCCCGCCCGAGGCTTCCAAACATTCGGTCAAACCGGGCGATTCCGGTAATTTGCTTTTCATGGTTTACTATATCATGGTTTTTGATTTATATTGAAGATACGGGCGCAAGGGTGACGGCGTTCATATTCAGTATGCCGCGAGGCGCAAGGAGGTTGTGATGGCAATAGCCGCCGGAATAAAGCAGGCCCTGGGTTCATCGTCCATGATCCGGAAGATGTTTGAGGAAGGCAGTCAGCTTAAAAAACAGCACGGGGCGGACCGGGTGTTTGACTTTTCCATCGGGAACCCCGATATTGAGCCTCCGCCGGCTTTTCACCGCGTCTTTCTGAAACTGGCCAAAGAAGACCAAAAAGGCTCCCACAGGTACATGCCCAACGCCGGTTATCCCCGTGTGCGGGAGGCTCTGGCCCGGAAAGTCTCGGCGGAACAGAACGTACACATTGACGGTTTCCACATTGTGATGGCCGCCGGCGCGGCCGGGGGACTTAACACCGTATTCAAGACGATTTTGGATCCGGGTGACGAGGTCATTGTGTCCCGGCCCTATTTCATGGAGTACCGTTCCTATGTGGAAAATCACGGCGGGAAGCTCGCCGTGGTCGACGTTCTTCCCGATTGTAACCTGGACATCGCCGCCATTGGCGCGGCCCTTTCGCCCGGAACCGCCGCGGTACTGATCAATTCGCCCAACAACCCGACCGGAAAAATTTACCCCGCCGAAACCATCGCCGCTCTGGCGGACCTGCTGCGGGAACACGGCGCGAAAACCGGCCGTCTGCCTTACCTCGTATCGGACGAGCCGTACCGGGAAATCGTGTATAACACTGCCGTTCCCCCGGTTTTAAGCGCCTACGGCGAATCCATCGTGGTCAACTCATACTCAAAGAGTCTTTCCCTGCCCGGAGAGCGGATCGGCTACATAGCGGTCTGCCCCGGCATAAGCGATAAGGACGAGGTGGTGAACGGCCTTATCTACGCCACCCGCGTCCTGGGCTATGTGAACGCCCCGGCGCTGATGCAGCGGATCGTGGCGGAACTGACCTTCGCGCGGGTGGATGTGGACGTCTACGCGGGCAGGCGTGACGCCTTCATGGCGGCGCTGGACGCGGCGGGGATAACGTATGTCAAGCCGGAAGGGGCCTTTTACCTGTTCTGCCAAGTTCCGCCCCGGCGAAATCCGGGCGCGGCGGACGATTTGGCCTTTGTGGAACACCTGAAACAGCGCCTGATCCTCGGAGTTCCCGGCTCCGGTTTCGGCAAACCCGGTTGGCTGCGTTTCGCCTACTGTATAGACGAGAAAATCATCCGCGCCTCCGAAGCCGCTTTCAAAAAAGCCATGGAAACATGGTAGCGATGGGGCCTTTTTTCGCTTCCGGTCTCCGTTTTTCCTGCAGGCGTTGCTCCGCCTGCTGCCGCCACGAGAGCGGCTTTGTGTTTCTTTCGGAACGGGATCTGTCCCTGTTGGCAGCGGAGCGCAAAATGGAGTATACTGAATTTGTAAAAACCTACTGCCGCTGGGTTCCCGGCAAGCGGGGAGGGGAGTGTTTGTCATTGAAAGAAAAATCGAATTACGACTGTATTTTTTGGGATCAGGGCTGTACGGTGTACGAGGCCCGTCCGGTTCAGTGCCGAACCTTTCCCTTTTGGCGGAACACGCTCAGTTCCCCCGAAGCCTGGGAATTGGCCGCTTCGGGCTGTCCGGGTATAGGCGGCGGGGTCTTCCATAGCCGGGACCGGATTGAGGCATGTCTTGCGGAGCGGGCGGCGGAGCCGCCGGTATGTAGGGGGATATGATGCTTGTTCATTTCTGGGGTGTCCGCGGCTCGCTGCCTTCGCCCCAACTGCCTTCCCAGATCAAAAGTAAAGTCTCGGCCATTCTGGAACAGGTTACCCCTGAGGATATAGAAAGCCCCGAAAGCAAAGAGCGCTTTCTCGCGGGGCTTTCCCCCTGGCTTTTCGGGACCGTGGGCGGCAACACCCCCTGCGTGAGCGTCAGCCTTGACAATCCCAGGGAACTGATCGTGTTTGACTGCGGTTCAGGCATGCGGGAACTGGGGGCCGCCCAGAGCGGGAAAACCCCCAAGCCTTCCCGCTACCATGTCTTTTTTTCCCATTTCCATTGGGATCATTTGCAGGGCTTGCCTTTTTTCGCTCCCGCCTACGACCCTTCGGTAAAAACGAATTTTTATTCGCCCAAGCCGAACCTCAAAAGTATACTTTCCGGCCAGATGGCGGCCCCGTATTTTCCGGTGGGTATTGACGCGCTTGGTTCTCAAAAACGTTTTGTGCGGATGGACGCGCCGGTAACCATCGGTAACGTCACCATTCAATACAAAAAAATGAATCATCCCGGGGACTCCTACTCCTACATGGTGAAAGAAAACGGCAGGCGTTTTATTTACACGACCGATACGGAATTGGCCGCTTCGGATTTTATGAAAACCCCTGAAAATACCGTCTTTTTTCAGGGCGCGGACGTCATCGTTCTTGACTGCCAGTACACCCTGGGAGAGGCGATAGACAAGTACAACTGGGGCCACAGCGCGTTCAGCATGGCGGTGGACTTTGCCGCCAACTGGGGGATAAAACACATGATTATGTTCCACTATGATCCCGCTTATCCGGACCGGAAACTCTATAATATACTGCAGTCGGCGCGCTGGTATCTTGAACGCATGAATATTAAAGGGATGAAACTGAGCCTGGCCACAGAGGGCCTGGAACTCAGCCTTTAACGGATGATACCGGTATAAGAAATGCCCCGTGTAGTCCGGCGGATAATCAGTACTATTGCCCTGCTCCTGGGAGCGGCGGTATTCCTCAGTCTCCTGCTCCTGGGGGCGGTGGTGTATTTTAACGCCGCCCCGCAAGTTTCCCCCTCCGGCGCCGTTCCCGGTATCGCCGGTTCTCTTCCGCAAGGGCAGGACGGCGTCAGGGAAGATGCCGACGGCGGCGTGTATCTGGAAGTGCGCAAAGGGGAGAGCGCCCAGTCGGTGGGCCGGCGGCTGGAACAGGCGGGACTGATCCGCAGCCGGCATTTCTGGTACCTGCTCTGCCGGGTTTTTAACAGGGAATTTATCAAAAGCGGAACCTACCGGCTTGAGATGCCGGCGACCCAGATGGCTATTCACCGCACGCTCGTTTCCGGCAGGCAGCTTCTTCAGCGGGTAATGATCCCCGAAGGCGTCACCCTTAAAAAAACCGCTAAAATCCTCGACGAAGCCGGTATCTGCCCCGCCGGCGCTTTTCTCGAAGCCGCCGCCGACCCGGAAATACTGAACCGTTACCGCGTGCCCGGCGCAACCATGGAAGGCTACCTTTTTCCCGACACCTATCTCTTTCCCGCGGACTATGCCGCTTCCCGCGTGGTCGCCGCGATGGCCGATACCTTTTTCGAGCGCCTCAGCGAAATTGACGGCGCGGCAACGGACCTTAGCCCGGAAGAGCTTAACCGGCGGGTGATCGTCGCCTCCATTGTTGAACGCGAATACCGGATGGACGAGGAAGCCCCCCTTATGGCCGGGGTTTTTTTCAACCGCCTCTTAATCGGCATGGCCCTCCAGTCCTGCGCCACCGTTGAATACGTGATCACCGAAATCCAGGGCAGGCCCCACCCGGAGCTGCTCTACACCAGAGACACCGAAATTAGAGACCCCTACAACACCTACATCCGGCCCGGCCTGCCCCCCGGCCCCATTTCCGCCCCCGGCGCGGTGGCCCTGGACGCCGCCTTTCACCCCGCCCTGAGCGATTTTCTCTATTTCCGCCTCACCGACGCGGCGGCCGGCAGACACTACTTCTCAAAAACCCTGGATGAGCACATCCGCGCCGGCCGGCTCTACGTGAAAAACCGGCCCTAAAAGATGGAGCGGCAGCCTTGAGCCTTATCGCCAAATCCACCATTGATGAAGTAAACAACCGCCTGGACGCCATTGCCGTGGCGGAGGAGTATGTCAGGCTTGAAAAAAAAGGAGGCCGCTATTGGGGCCTCTGTCCCTTTCACCATGAAAAAACGCCGTCATTTACCGTTGATCCGGAAAAAAAAATGTACCATTGTTTCGGCTGCGGCAAAGGCGGGGGCGTCATCGGTTTTGTCATGGAGATGGACAAAATCAGCTACCCTGAAGCGATCAAAGTCCTGGCCCGCAAGCTGGGGATCAAAATTGTCTACGAAGACGGCGGCGAAGGTCCGGAGAGAGACCGGGAGGCGGAAAACACCCGCAAAGAGGAGTTGTTCGAGCTGTACCGGAGAACTTCGGTAACTTTTCATCATTTTTTGCTGGAAAAACCTGAAGGAAAAGCCGCTTTTCAGTATATTGTAAACAGGGGAATCAGCAAAGACATGATTGAACGTTTCCGCCTGGGCTACACGCCTTCCGACCGCTACTGGCTGCATAAGTTCCTTGCTTCCAGGGGCTACTCCGCCGATTTTCTGGCGGGAAGCGGCCTTTTTTCCCAAAAGTACCCCCGGTCGGCCTTTTTTTCGGGGCGACTCATGTTTCCAATCAGCGACCGGCAGGGAAAAACAGCCGCGTTCGGCGCGAGAATCCTTGAGGGCGAAGGTCCGAAATACATCAACTCGCCGGATTCCCTGATTTATCACAAGGGAGAGACCCTCTATGCCATAGACCTTGCCCTGCCCGCTATCCGGCGGACCAAAACGGTGTACATCGCCGAGGGCTACATGGACGTTATCGCCCTGCACCAGGCCGGTATAGAAAACGCCGTAGCGCCCCTGGGTACGGCTTTTACCGGCGAGCAGGCAAAACTGCTGCGGCGCTGGGCCGAAAAAGCCGTTTTGGTCTTTGATTCAGACGAGGCGGGGCAAAAAGCCGCTTACAAGGGCATTATTTCCTGCCGGAAGAACGGCCTTTCCTGCGCGCTTGCCAGGCCGGAACAGTTTGAGGGCGCGGAACTCAAGGATCCCGCGGATATTTTGAAAAATTTCGGCCCGGAAGTCTTGAAAAAAAATATGCAATGTATTATAACTGATTTTGAATACTTAATTTCCCGCGGCAGATCCTTGTATGGTATGTCGGCGCCGGAAGGCAAAAACCGGGCGCTGGCCTTGTTGTTTCCCTATCTGGAAACGCTGGATTCTGAAATTGAGCGGGATGACTGTATCGGAGCCGCCGCCGACGCTTTTGGGGTGGACCGGGAGGCGGTACAGAAGGATTATAACCGGCGGCGCGCAGGCGGCCGTACCGGGGATAAAGCTGTCCGTGAGGAGGTTTCCGATAACGAACGGCCGGTACGTATGAACGATGAGCTGTTTTTGTTCACCGTGGTATCGGTTAATCAGCATTTGTACCCTGAAATTCGCAAGGCCCTGGAAATGCGGGAGATTGAAGATCCTGCCGCCAAAGAACTCTTCGTCGCGTTGGAAGAGTGTTTTATCCATGAAGAAAGCGGCGTCGACCTTCTTTTATCCCGTATCAGTTCGGCGCCGTTGCGGAATTTTGTTGTCGAGCGGGGCTCGTCCCCGGAATTCAGGGGTGATTCAAAACGCGATCCCAGGCGGCTTATGGAGGACGGGATAAAACGGATAAAAGAAAAAAATCTCCGCCGCAGGCTTGCCGCGATAAGCGCGGAACTGCGGATGGGGGAACGGAACGCCGGCCTTGCGGCCGGCGGCGATCTTGAAGATCTATTAGCTGAAAAGATGTTTATTGACGCGGAAATACGCAGGCTGGAAAGAAGATAAGGCGTGAAACCGCGCTTCATGTCCAATTAAGGCTGCGGCCGTGGCCGATGGGCCTTGCCGCGCCAAACAGGGGTTTGCATGACTGAAATACGCACACCGGAAAGATCCACAAACGAAAAAAGTCGAGGCGCTTTATTGCAAAATACCGCCGGGGGAAAGAGCCGGGCAAAAAGCCGGACCGCTCCGCGCGGGAATCCCGCCAGGACCCGGCCTCAGGGGGCCGAATCCCAAACGCCGGACACGCGGGCGGTGGATTCCGCCGCGGCTGAGGCCGTAACAAAGGCGGCTGTTCAGGACACAGCCCTGGCCGAAACGAATTGCGCCGATACCACGGCGCCGGTTGCCGGGGGGGAGGAAGCGGCCGCTCCCTGTACGACAGCGCCGGATACCGTGGAAACACAATCGGCAGCCCAGTCCGTATCCGCGCCGGACGTGGTGACGCCGGCTGCCGCGCCTGAATCCGCGGCCGCCGGGGAAGAATCCCTTGATCCCTCTATACTGAAACTGATTGAATACGCGAAGGAAAGAAAGACACTCTCCTACGAGGAGCTTTCCGATTACTTGCCCGAGCATATCGCCAATACCGATAAAATCGAGCAGGTCCTTGCCCTGCTTGAGGCCAACAATATACATCTGGTGGAAGAGGAAAGCTCAGGGGAAGACGAAGGGGAAAGTGAAAAAACCAAGAGCGCGGCTTCCGGCAAAAAGCGCGCCGCGCGTAATGAAAAGGAAGCTTCCCTTGTGGATGATCCCATCAGGCTCTATCTGCGGGAAATAGGAAGGGAAAGCCTCCTCTCCGCGGAACAGGAAGTTATACTCTCCAAGCAGATGGAGGAGGGGGAGAACATCATCAAGGGGGTGATAAAACAGTCGGGAATGATTATCCCTGAGTTTTACCACATCGCCCAAAAGGCGTTTTCAAAAAGAGATCTCAGAGAACTTAATCTCTCCAAAAAAGAGATTACCGAACACATGACCGAGCGCCGCCGTCTGAATTCGTTTTACAAGGAGACCCTGCGGAACATTCTGGGAGATCTGAAAAACTACATCGAAATAAAACGGCGCTTAATCTCCAGGGGCATTGACTATCTGGAGAACAAGGAACTCCAGACCCTTCGCAGACGGATCATGCGGACCGTTAAAAACGCGGCAATCCACCCTGAGGAGATCAGCGTTTTTTCGGAGAAATTTATCCAGGCGGCGAAAAAAATCAACCGCTACAAAAAAGAACAGGAACGAATCGAAAAACACCTGAGGATAAATTCCCTTAAGGAACTGCGCACCCTGGGCCGCCTGCTCACCATCAGGGATGACCGGGAACGGCTGGAAGAAGATCTGGGCCTTACCTCCGATGAGATAAAAGAGAAGATCCGTCTGATTCAGGTGACCGAAAAAAAACTCCGCCAGACGGAGGCGGAATTTGAGGAAAGTACCGACAGCATCAACCTCATGGCCAGGGAGATCCACCACGGCCGCGTAATGATGAAAAACGCCAAAGACCGGCTTATCAAGGCCAACCTGCGGCTTGTGGTTTCCATCGCCAAGAAGTACACCAACCGGGGCCTCCACTTTTTCGATCTGGTGCAGGAAGGGAACATCGGCCTTATCAAGGCGGTGGAAAAATTCGAGTACCAGAAGGGATTCAAATTTTCCACCTATGCCACGTGGTGGATAAGGCAGGCCATTACCCGCTCCATTTCCGACCAGGCCCGGACCATCCGGGTACCGGTACACATGATCGAGCAGATCAACAAGGTGGTAAGGGAATCGCGGCAGCTCATGCAGGTCCTGGGCCGTGAGCCGACCGACGAGGAAATCGCCGAAAAGCTCGGCTGGACCGCCCTGCGGGTAAAATCGGTCAAAAACGTGGCACGGGAACCTGTCAGCCTTGAAACCCCCATCGGGGAAGAGGAAGATTCCCTTTTGGGGGATTTTATCGAGGACAAAGACGTGGAAAATCCCGCCATCCAGACGGCCTTTACCCTGTTGCAGGAACAACTGACCGGGGTGCTTTCCACTCTGCCGGCGCGGGAACAGGAAGTGCTCAAAATGCGCTTCGGCCTGGACGACGGCTATTCCCTTACCCTGGAAGAGGTGGGACTGTATTTCAATGTAACCCGCGAACGGATCAGGCAGATAGAGGCCAAGGCCCTGCGCCGCCTGCGGCATCCCAAGCGGAGCCGGAAACTCAAGGATTTTTTGGACCACTAGGAAAAATCGGGGGAGTCTCCCAATTTCTAACGGATTTTTATTAAGGAGCAAATATGGTAACCGAAAACGATCTTGGCAAACTGCGGACTTTGCAGGATATTCTTTCAGAAAAAATCGTCCTGGAACACGATATTCAGGAAATTCCCAAAATACTGGACACCCAGGAAGAACTCCTGACCCGGTTGAAAAAAACGTTCATCGAGAAAAACCAGGAATACGAAAAGGTAAAAGCCCAGGAAGCCGAATTCCGCAATTTGCTTTTGGAAGCCGAATCCATGCGGGAAAAATCCGAAAAAAACATGGACGTGATCAATACCCAGCGGGAATACGAGGCTCTGGACAAGGAAATCCGGGACGCTTCAGAAAAAGAGCAGCAGTACCGCAAAGAGCTGCAACAGAAGGAACGGTTTCTCGCGGACCTGGACGAGCAGATCAAGCAGAACACCGCCCTCATTGAGCAGCAGGAAAAAGACCTCGAAGAGCGCCGTTCCGGCATAGAAGCCGAAATCGCGGAAAAGAAAGGCCATGTGGCAAAACTCCTTGAGGAGGAAAACAAATTAACCGGCGACCTCGACTCCGAGGTGGTCTTCAAGTTCGAGCGGATCATCAGGAACAAAATGGGCCTGGGGATTGTGGCCATCAAGGGCAACGTCTGCATGGGCTGCCACATGATCCTTCCCGCCCAATTCGCCAACAACGTCCGCATGGGCGAAGAATTCGTTTTTTGCCCCTATTGCTCCCGCATCCTCTTCTATGAGGAATCCTCCGACGGTGAGGAAGAATTTTTCAACGCCGAAGATTCCGGTTCCCTTTCCGACCTGGACGATATGGAAGAGGAAGATTTCGAAGATGATGAGGAAGATGAAGAAAAAGTAAACATCGATTACGAGGAGTGACGGGTTCTGGGCGGACACCGAGGGAATTTTTTCAGGGTTCGCCCCGCGGGGTTTTGCAGAGGAACACGGAAAAAACACGGAGAAGCACTTTAACCACAAAAGGGCGGCGGGAAAAGATGCAAATATTAACTTCATCATTCTACACGAGGAGTTGAGGCTTTTTCAATTACTTGCCTATCCTATTTTGGACAGTGATTATTTTCATATTGCAATAGGGAAAGAATTCCATATGGAAACAAAGTCAATGATTTATTTGTAATATTTACCCTAAACTCTCTAGAAAATATAGTATACAAAGGCAAGACTAAGAACCGGGCAGGAATTGGGAGAATCCGGAGACGACATGGTGTTCAAAAACATCAGGGGTCAGGCCGATAGAA
>JAISYA010000209.1 GCA_031270205.1 Treponema sp. | reverse complement strand
CCCCCCCCCCCCCGGCCGGCCGCCCCCCGCGCGCCGCGCCCCGCCCCCGCGGGGGGGGGGGGCCCCCCCCCCGCCGGGTCTGATACGGTTACCATAACCACCCTGACCCGGTGGACGGGAACGGAAGCTCTGACCGAAACCTGGCAGACCTTTTGCGCTGAGTTTGAAAAAGCCAATCCCGGCGTCAAGATCAATGACATTTCGGTAAATGAAGAAGCTTCGTTCAACAACAAATTCAGGACCATGGCGGCTACGGGAGAGCTGCCCAATGTTTTCTATCTGCCCGGTATCGCAAGCCTCGTGAAATACGCCGAAAGCAAGATGATCGCCGACATCACCCCGCTGTTCAGCGACAAAGCCTGGTATGACGGCTTTGTTGACGGCGCCTTCGATATGTTCAAATTCGATCCTTATGGGGTACCCGGTGTTTACGCCGTTCCCTTTGCCTCGGCCCCTGAAGGTATCTACTACAATGTGGATCTTTTCAAGAAGATAGGGCTGAACAAATTCCCCGAGACCATGCCCGAATTCTACGCCGCCATGGACAAGCTCAAGGCTATCGGCATTTATCCCTTCGCGCCCGGCGCAAGGGACACCTGGCGTACCGGCCATATTCACAATCAGTTCCTGTACAAATGGGCAGGGGTTCCCGCGGCCATGGACCTGGGGGCCCGGAAGAAAAAGTGGACCGATCCCGATATAGTCCAGAGCCTGGCCTATGTGAAGGATATGAAGGACAGAGGGTACTTCGCCCCGGATTGTGAGGCCATTACCTTCGATATGGAAAAGGCCTATTTCTTCGAGCAGAAAGCGGCCATGACCTGTAATGGTTCCTGGTTCATCGGCGAGGTTTCCCTGGAGAATCCGCCCTTTGAGGTCGCCTACGCACCCTGGCCGTATTTCCCCGAAAAACCCCAGTTTAAGGGCCATATCGCCCAGTATCCCCAAAACTTCTGCATAAAGGGCGGTATGACCGGCAGGGAATATGAGATGACGGTAAAATTCCTCAAGCAGTACACCGGTCTTGTACAGCAGACGAAGATCACCGAAAACCTCAAGACCCTTTCAAGCCGGAAAGATGTGGATATCAGCAGGATGGATCTTCCTGCGCTCTTTAGGCAGGCCGCCGACATCCTCAACAACTCGACCATGCAGGGCGGCGACAGCTTCGATTACGATCAGCTATCCTCCATGCAGGACGTAACCAGGAACGCCATTATCGGCATGCTCCTGGGGAATACTCCCCAACAGGCGGCCCAACAGATTCAGGACGAAATCGACAAAAACAAGTGATTCCCTTACCGTCATGTCCGGCCTCACGCCGGGCATGACGGCATTTTTCGTCAGGAGGTTTGAGTGGACAGTCTTCGGAGAAATAAAGCTTTTATCATTTCATTTTTATTGCCCGCATTTCTGGTTTATACCCTGCTGGCGGTAATCCCCATTATCCAGTCGGTTTATTTTTCCTTTTTCTCATGGCCCGGGATCAGTAAAATACCGATGAAATTTGTGGGCCTTGCGAATTTTAAAAACATGCTCAGTTCCGCGGGATTCTGGCTTTCGATCAAAAATGTGCTGTGGTTTATTTTCCTTAACCTGATTTTTCAAATTGCCATGGGCTACGGCCTGGCTATACTTCTTGTGCGCTGCTGGAAAGGTTACAAGGCTTTCAAGGTGGCTTTCTTCTTCCCGGTGGTGCTGCCCCTTACCGCTTCGGCGCTACTCTGGAAATTTATCTATTTTCCCAATGATATCGGCGTATTGAACCAGTTTTTGATGTTTTTCGGGCTTGACAAGCTGACCACGGCCTGGCTCGTCAACTCCAAGACCGCGTTGAACGCGGTTATTGCCGCCAATGTGTGGACCGGTTTCGGCTATCATGTGGTCATAGGTTTTGCCGCCCTCTTGGGGATACCCGATGAGATCATGGAATCCGCCGCGCTGGACGGGGCCAATGGGTTTCAGCGTCTTGTGAAATTTACGCTTCCCATGATATGGGAGGCCATAAAAATATCGGTGGTTCTCATCATTACCGGGAGTATGAAAAATTTTGACATTGTCTTTGTTATGACCGAGGGAGGGCCCAACGGCCTTACCCATGTGCCTTCAACCTTACTTTACTATGAGGCGTTTAAGTACGATCACTACGGACTCGGAAGCGCCATTGCTGTTTTTATTTTTGTGGTGAGCCTCTTCCTGGCCCTTATCTCCCTGCGGCTCATGCAGCGTGAAGCCATCGAATACTAAGGAGCAGTTATGAAAGCAAAACACGGAACTTCCTGGTACCTGCGCCGTATCGGCTATTACCTTTTCCTTGTTGTTTTATCGCTTATATCGATATTTCCCCTCTATTTTTCCGTAATATCATCATTTAAGACCAATAAAGAGGTCTTTCTTAATCCCTTTGTACCTTCAAGCCATCCAATGTTGGAGAATTACCCAAGGGCCATAAAGGTAGGCAATATCGGGGTCAGTTTTATCAACACCACCTTTGTCACCGCCGCCGCCGTAGCGCTTACCATAGTGCTGTCTACCATGGCTTCCTATGTTCTTGCCCGCTTTGTGTTCAAGCCGAAAAAGATCGTCCATACCTACTTTATAGCGGGCATGATGGTGCCTATCCAGATAATCATCATTCCCCTATCCTACACCCTGGGAAAGCTTGGCCTGTTTGACAGCTATATGGTGCTGATCCTCCTGTTCACCGCTTTCCAGATCCCCATGAGCATCTTTATTATTTGCGGCTTTATGACGGCCCTGCCGGTGGAAATAGAGGAGGCGGCGGTGATAGACGGGGCGAGCCTTCTGTCGCTGTTTGCGCGTATCGTGTTTCCCCTCTCGGCGGCGGGGATCACATCGGCCTCAATTTTCAATTTTATCAATATATGGAATAACCTGTTGTTCCCGCTTATTTTCATCCGCGACAAGGCAAAGCAGCTTATCTCCATCAGCCTGCAGGCTTTCTTTGCCGAACGCATGTCCGATTACGGCGGCGTTATGGCCGCTATCGTCATTTCAATTCTGCCGCCTATTGTGGCGTATATCCTTCTCCAGGAAAAGGTAGAGAAGGGGCTAACCGCGGGCGCGGTTAAAGGTTAAAGCGCGAAAAGGAGACAATCATGAAGTATCTTCCCTGCCGTCAAATCCATCTGGATTTTCATACATCCCCGCTCATACCGGGTGTGGGTTCCCGTTTCAACGCGGAGGAATTTGCCGGAACCCTGAAAAAAAATCACGTCAATTCGATTAACCTCTTCGGCAAATGCCATCACGGCTTTTATTACTATCCGACGAAGCTGGGGCGTGTCCATCCAAGCCTTGAGCGCGGACTCGATCTCCTGGGCGGGCAGATAGGGGCTTGCCGCGCCGAAGGCATACGGAGCGCGATCTACACCACCGCAGCCTGGGCCGAGGACACCTGCGACGCCCACCCCGAGTGGATGCAGGTTGACCTTGAAGGCCAACTCGGCGGCAAGCCGCCCTTTGTAAACGATTACAACACCGGGATCGGGGCACGAGCATGGCGATCCCTCTGTCTCAACAACCCCGAATACCTTGAATACCTCAGAAGGGAATTCAAAGAGATGATCGATCTCTATCACCCCGACGGGCTGTGGATCGACATCATTTTGCAGTTTGACTGTATCTGCCCCCGCTGCCTCGGGGACATGAAGAAACAGGGCCTGAATCCTGAAAAGATCGGGGATGTCCGTGTCCACAACAGACAGGTTGAAATCAGGTTTACCAATGAAATGTACCGGCACATTAAGAAAATCGATAAGGACTGCGACGTCTATTTTAATGGCGCTCCCGCGGAGTTTGACCAGGTTGATGACAGGGAACTTTCGACCGCCCGGCGCAGGGAGGGGAACGATTTTATCGATATTGAGTCCCTGCCTTCGGATGCCTGGGGCTATTCCCACTTCCCCATACTGGTAAACTATGTCAACCGCTTCGACAAGCCCATTACCATGATGAACGGCAAGTTCCACAAGAGCTGGGGCGATTTCGGATCCCTGCGGAACAGGGCCGCCCTGGAGTACGAGTGCTTCAGGGCCCTGGCTTACGGGGCCGGCGTCTGCGTGGGCGATCAGCTTCACCCTACAGGAAAACTGGACGAGACAGTATATCGCCATATCGGCGGGGTTTTTGAGCAGATAGAACGAAAAGAGCCGTGGTGCATAAATACGGGGAAGATCTCCCAGATCGGCGTGTACGCTTCCAACAAGGTGATGGAAGACACGATGAATAACGCCAACGAAGGCGTTTACCGCATGTTAACGGAGCTTCATTATCTTTTTGACTTTATTGATTTTGAGGATGATGTAGCGGGCTACGAGGCGCTTATCCTGCCCGACACGGTGCGGCTGCCCCCCGCGGCCGCCACCCGTATCTCCGCATATCTGTCCAATGGGGGAAAGCTGCTCCTCACCGGCGAGTCGGGCCTCGCGCCCGGGGGCGGCTTTGCGTTAAGCAGCCTCGGCCTTACCCATCTGGGGGAGGAGGAGTACAGCCCCGCCTATGCGGCCATACGGAGGGAGGACGGCTTTTTTACGGAAATACCCTCCATGGATTATGCGGTATACCGGCGGGGCCAGCGTGTCGACGCGGGAAACAACCGGGTACCGGCGCGGCTAACATTGCCCTATTTTAACCGGACCTGGGAGCACTTCTGCTCTCACCGGCAGACACCGCCAAAGCCGGATCCTTCTGATTATCCCTTTGTTGTAGAGGGAGGAAACTTTATCTATATCACCCATCCGCTGTTTGCCGACTATGCGATAAACGGGTGCAAGGTGCATAAAGACATCATAGCCGCCTGCCTCAAACACCTTGTCAGGGAACCGCTGGTAAAAGTTTCGGGGCCGTCGACGCTGGAACTAACGCTCCGGAAGAAGGATAAGAGCCGGATACTGCACCTGCTGCATTACATCCCCATGAGGCGCTGCAAGACCATCGACATCATTGAAGACGTCATTCCCCTTTACCATGTGGCCCTGGAAGTAAAAGAGCCCGCGCGTCCGGCGGCGGTGTATCTGGCGCCTGAAAAAACGGCCCTGGACTTTACATACTCGGAAGGGTATGTAAAGTATACACTTCCCGAGCTTAATGGGCATCAAATGGTTGTTCTGGAAGAGTAGCCGAAGTACTGTCCACAAGTTAAGCCTAAAAAACAGGCTGTTCACTCTAAAAACATAGAGAACGGTATACCGGTTATCCTGGGGGATATATTCTAAACTTGACCCACAAATTAAACCTCAAGAGGTTAACAGGGAAAAATGAACAAGAGGCGCCGGCGCGGGTTTGGGAGATTCGCGGAGAGCGATACCGCCGCCGCTGTGCCGGCTGCGGTAAAGCCTATAAAAAACCATATCACGCCCGAAGCTCCCTGCCAAGGGAAAATTCTCGATGCCCCGAGGATGAGTAACGCAGCTTTGAAAAAAAAGCCGCGTTATTATAAAATAAAAAAGCCGGCGGAATTGGGAGGCAAAATAACCATGGACCACGGCACGGACAATGTATGAAAAAGCGAATCGGGTTTTTATTATTGCTGTTACTGTTGGTACTTATGGGCCTGCTTTTTTTGCCGCGTTCTTTGAGGGACGGGGAAGACGCGGCGGAGAGTGAGGGGGGAATCCTCTCGGAGCGGGAGATCGGTGAGATTGAGGAAATAGCGATACAAAACCGGTATGACGGATTTTCCGTGCGGCAGGAAGAGGGAGGCTTTGTGCTGGCGGACCTTCCCGCCGAGCAGGTGAACGCCGAGTATTTGTTCATGCTGCTCGACGAATCCGCCAGGGTTGAGTACCTTGCCCTGGTATCGGAGGAAGGGAAAAACCTCGCGCCCTACGGCCTTGACGCTCCTGACGCCGAGGTAACGGTACGTTATACCGATGGTTCCGCGCTGTCCCTGATCTTCGGCGCGGAGGAACCGGTTTCCCGGGGCCGTTACTTTATGGCGTCCGGCGCCGGCGCAATATACCTGATGGACCGCAGCAGGGTAATGCGTTTTATCCAGCCGCTGAAACGGTTTATCAATTTTGAAATTGTACCGGCAAGAGGATTTCCCTCACCGCTTGCAGCAATACAAAGCCTGCGCCTGAGCGGCGAGGCTTTTCCCCGGCCTGTCGTAATCAGCGCGGTGGATGCCGGTAACGAAGAAGACATGCGGATTGCGTCGAGTTTCGGCGCGGCCGGTCATCTGGTACGGTCCCCGGTACTGCATGAAATCGATCAAAAGGAATGTATTGAGGTTTTTTCTTCCCTGACGGGCCTTCTCAATATCGAGGCGCTTGACTACAATGTGAGCGACGAGGGCCTTGCGGCCTATGGCTTTGACCGCCCGTATGTCATTGCGGAATTCGAATACAAACAGAACGCGGAAACGGCCCCCGTCCGCATCGTCCTGAAAGCGGCGCGTTACCGGGGCGGGTACATCCTTGTCCGGGACGATCAACGGGTAGTGCACCGCGTTGAGAACAAGGCCTTCATCAGTACTTCCTACGAAAAGCTGGTGATGCGCTGGTTCCTTACGCCCTTTATTACGGACATTGAGTCGATCAGGATAGAGCGATGGCGGGACGCCGGGCCTGAAACCCATACAATCAAACTCTCCGGCGAAAACAACCGTTCCCTCGCGGCATCCCTTGACGGCAGGCCGGTCGACATCGATCTGTTCCGCAAATTCTACCGCCTGCTTATCAGCGCGTCCAACGACGGCGCGCTCCTTGAACAGCCCGCGCAGGAAGGAGAGCCGCTTTTGGCCCTTGCTTTTAGCTACCGCGATCCGCAAAAAAAAGACGACACGATGATCTTCAGCCGGGGGAGCCTCCGCCGCCTCAATGTGACGGTAAACGGCGTCACCGAATTCGCGGCGCTGGAACGCTACTACACGGTAACGGCCTCGGCGCTGGAAGCCCTGGCGGAGGGCAGGGATTTTTCCACGGATTGGTAGGCAGAGAACAGGGAGCAGAGAGCAGAGAGCAAAGAACGAATGAAGAGCGAAGAATGAGCAGGGAGCACAATAAGGTGAGATATGCCCGCCGAGATGCCTCTTCCGTCCAACCGTGCTACACTGTTCCCCAGCAATAGAGGAATGCGATGATAATTGCGTTTTCTTCAGTAATATCGACTGGCACGGATTTTGCTCTCTCTCTGTATATACTCACCTGAATCTTTTTCCGGGGAGACGACTCTGCCCACAGGGCTTCCCCTCATTACCCACGCGAAAATGCCGGACGCCTCCGCACAGGGGCGTACCGGTTTTTTTATATCCCCATTAAAAAGGAGAAACGTATGATAAAGAAAGAATCTGTTCGGTATTGCCGCGTCCGCGCTGGCAATAGTCCTCTTGTTTGCCGCCTGCCCTACCGGTGGCGGCGGTACCGGCCTTGACCTTGACACTGACTCCGGCCCTGCCCCCAGCCCTGCCCCTGCCCCCAGCCCTACTCCTGCCCCTGCCCCAGGTTCCGCCAAGGCGATCACCGACTTTATCGTGTCCGGCGCGGTGAGTACCGTCATTGATACGGCGAAACGGACCGTCGATGTGGTTGTTCCCCTGGGTACCGGGAGCTTTACCCCCGACATTAGCGTCTCGGGCGTCAGCGTCAGCCCCGCTTCCGGGGTGGTCCAGACCCTGGTCCGGCCGCCCAAGGGCTACCTGTACACCGTTACCGCCGCCGACGGCTCCACAGCGGAGTGGACCGTCACGGTCCGCTGGAAGGCTCTGGCCTCCCTTGCCGACGCCGTGGCCTACCTCAGCGCCGCGGCCCAGGCCGGAACCCTCTCCGACCCCGTCCCCCTGCTCCTGGCCATCGACCTTTCCAGCGGCGGCTGGACGGGCCTTCTCTCTATGCTGGACGGCCAGGCCAAAAAAATAGCCCTGGACCTAACGGACTGCGATATGGGCGGCACGGAATTCAACCCGGACTACACAACCAGCGCCGGCAAGGACAAGATCGTCACCCTGACCCTGCCCAAAGAAGCAACAAGCATCAAGGCGGGAGATTACTCTAACTCTAACTCCAGCTTCAAGCACTTTACCGCCCTTACGGAACTGCAGGCCCCAGCCGTTGAAACCGTGGGCGATTACGCCTTCCTGGTCTGTACCACCCTGGCAACGGTAAGCCTCCCGGCGGCAACGACCATCGGCATATTGCCCTTCAGGGGCACAGGGTCTCTTGCCCTTACCCTGGGCGCTGCGGTCCCTACCCTGGAAATAAATCCGATTGGCGAAATCTACTCGGCCACATCCGTCACCGTGAAGGTCCCCTCCGGCGTTACGGCATGGGACAGCATAGTCTCCGGCAGCCCCTACGCGGGCAACGATACCTCCGATAACTGGGGCAACGGCTTCCGGGGCGGGGGCTGGGACGGGGCGGCCATGACTGGCGGCGCGATCAGCGAATACATGACCCTGAGCATAGAGACATACACGCCCTAGGGAGCGCAGGGGTGAAAGTCATTGCGTTACGAAAGCTCGTGAACGGAGGAACCGGATGCCGCGTACCTGCGGTACGAAAATGGGGCGCGTCCGGGTCTGCGGCGGCTCCGGGGAGGTTCCCCGGTTCTACCCGGCCCCTTTTCATCACGAATTCGGACAATTGTAGCCCGAATTCGGTTGATTCCGGCCCCTGGCCGCGCCGTTTCGGCCATAGCGTGAACGATTCAAGCTATGGCCGCAACGATTCCGGCTTAAGCTTCAATGACTAAAGCTTAAGCCGGAACGGCTCGGCGGTATGGCCGCGCGGCGCGTGGAGCGACAAGCAGAGAGCAAAGAAAGAAGGTTTTACGTTATCCAAAACACGGAAAGCCCCTCCGACTGTTCCGCCGCCGCAATTTCCTTGTCCTTGGTCACCACAACGGCGGAAAGGCTTTGAGCCGTGGCGCAGAGAAACACGTCCGCAAGGGACAGGGAGTAAGCGGCCTTGAAGCGGGCGGCTTCACGGTACACGGCGCCGGTAACGTTTTCAATGATATGTATGGGAAGGTCTTCCGCATCCCGCATAATTTTGCCGGCCATTTCCGCGCCCATATCCCTGATAAGGCCGTAGTAAACTTCGGTCAGGTTAATAATGCTCATGCAGATGGTAATTTCACCTGTCCTGGCGCGGTCCAACAGGGCGTCAACCGCTTCATACCCTTTCCCTTTTTCTTCGTTAATCCAGGCGAGCAGGGCGCATGCGTCAAGCAGGTAAATCAATCCCCGTCTTCGTCTTTGTGGAACAAGCGGCGGTACTGCGCTTCCTCCAGCGCCTGATCCTCGCGCCGCATTGCAATCAGGTCGTCGCTTGTCAGGCGGACCCCCAGCCGCTTGCCCAGGCCCCGGCAGTATTCAATCGCCTCTTCGGGAGTCCGACGGCGGGGGGGCGTCACGCTGTCCGGCGCAACCACGAGGACCGTCACCCGTTTCCCGGCGGGGAATTCAGGAGGGATGTCGAGGGTAATCCGGCGGCCTGCCGGAACTTCAACGGTTTGTTCAATAGTCATAGGACAATCATACTATGAAAAACGGCAAAAAACAATAATGAATATTCATTGTGCTGCTCCCTGCGCTGTGCGCTCTGTTCCTATTGCCCACATTTCTCAATCCTGTTATTCTTGGTATAATTATGTTGATTGATATTCAGAACACGGTAAAAAATCTGCATCCTCTGGAAATACGGATCATCCTTTCCTGTGCAAAAGACGATGAACTGACCATCGAAAAGGTTGAAAAAGAACTGGGCTTCAAGCCCGGCAACGGCAATCAGGCCCTGTCCTGGCTTGCGGATAAGGGACTCGTAAGCGAAATTCGCCGCGTAACGGCGTTTTTTTACGAACTGACCGCCCTGGGACGGGAATGGAAGGAAAAGGGAAGCCCGGAAGAACGGATCATCGAACTGATTCGGATTCAAAGCGGCCTGAGCCTGCCCGACATAGCCCGGACGCTGAAACTGGAAAACAGGGATATAGGCAGCGCGTTCGGCAGTCTTTCCAAACTCGGCGTGCTTGCCATGGACGGCGGGAAAAAAGTGATTATGGCTTTGCCCCCGGACCGGCTTGAAAACGGCCGGCCCGCGCTTGAACATTTCACAGTCCTGCGCGGCCTGCTGGACAGGGCCGCCGCGGCGGAAGGCGGCCTGATTGCCGAAGCCTCCCTCAGTGACGTGGAAAAAAGCGTCATGGCGGGCATCTCAAAAAAGCGGGGAGCTGCGGACGCGGCCTTCCGCCAGATTGACCGGGAAACGGTGTTCTTTGGCTTTACCGTATCCGAGGACGGCTCCGTCCCCGCGGAAGCAGTAGCCGCCGCGCTCAGGGCCGCCGGCATCACCGGCGACGAAATCGGAACCCTTACGGCGGAAATGCTTGAAACGGGAAGCTGGAAAGGCAGGGCCTTCAGATCGTATAACGTCAAAACGCCTCCCACAAGGCTCAACCCGGGCCGCACGAATCCTTACGCGCAATTTCTTGAAAATGTAAAAGACAAACTCGCCTCCCTGGGCTTCCAGGAATTCGACGGCCCCCTGGTTGAAACCGAGTTCTGGAATTCGGACGCTCTCTTCATGCCGCAGTTTCACTCGGCCAGGGACATCCACGATGTGTACCGCATCGCCGAGCCTGAAAAAGCCAAAGCCATTGAGGAGCCGTGGCTTTCCAACATAGCCGCGGCCCACGAATCAGGCGGCGCAACCGGCAGCCGGGGCTGGAACTACGCCTTTGACCGGGACTTTACCCGCAGGCTCATACTCCGCAGTCAGGGTACGGTACTCTCCGCCAAAACCCTGCCCGGGGCGGAAATTCCCGGCAAGTACTTCGGCATTGTCCGCTGTTTCCGTTATGACCGCGTGGACGCCACACACCTGCCGGACTTCTACCAGACCGAGGGCATTGTTCTGGGCGAAAACGTGAACCTCCGCACCCTTTTGGGCATGCTGGATATGTTCGCCAGAGAGGTTGCCGGCGCGAAAGAGGTAAAGTACGTGCCCGGCTATTTTCCCTTTACCGAGCCTTCGGTGGAGGTGCACATCAAGCACCCGGTACTGGGCTGGTTTGAACTCGGCGGCTCCGGTATTTTCCGTCCCGAAGTTACCGAAAGCCTGGGCGTAAACGTGCCCGTGGCCGCCTGGGGCCTGGGCATAGACCGCATGGCCCTGATGGCGCTGGGCATTAACGATCTCCGGGAACTTTTCAGCTACAATATCGAGAACGTGCGCCTGCGAAGGACGAAAGAAAACGCCGGGTGATGTTCCGAACAGGATGAGCCTTCGCGGAGCAGGTTCCGCGGTATAGCCGTTGGGTTGTACCGGATCTTAGCGGCTCAAATAACAAGAAAAGGAGCATTAGATGCTGGGTTTATTCGGATTTCTCATTGTCGGTATTATCGTTTTCCTGCTGTTGAAAAAAATCACCGTCCCCGCCATCGCTTTTATCGCGGTTCCGACGGTAATGGTCCTTATTGCGGGTTTTGCGGGATTTCTGCCCGAAGCCGCCCTGATGAACGGCAAGGTTCTGGAACCGTTTTCCTTTCTTACCGCAGGCAGGTTTATCAGGGAGGGCGTCCAGGGTACCTATGAAACGGCGGCCCTGTTCATTTTTTCGATCACCTTTTTTTGCCTCATGGACGACGCGGGGCTTTTTGAACGGATCATCGGCGGCCTGGCAAAAAAAGCGGGCAACAACGTGATCCTGGTATGTATACTCACCACCCTCATCGCCATGATCGGCCACCTGGACGGGTCCGGGGCATCCACCTTCCTCATCACGATCCCCGCTATGTACCCGGTGTTCAAGCGGCTCAAAATGCGCAACACCTCCCTCATGTTAATCGTTACTTCTTCCATGGGGGTGATGAACCTGCTTCCCTGGGGAGGTCCCACGCTCAGGGCCGCTTCGGTGATCAGCATGGACGCCAGCGAATTATGGCGGAGCATCCTCCCCATGCAGGGGGTGGGGGTGATTCTCGCTTTTGTCGTCTCTTTTATTGTGGGGAAAATGGAAATTAAAAACGGCGCGGGCTACGATCCGGATTTCAAACCCAGCCTGAGCGCCGGCGGAGAAGCCAAAACCACGGAAGAAAAAACCGCCCTCAGACGGCCCCAATTTTTCTGGTTCAACATGGTCCTTACGCTGGCGACCATCGCCGCCCTCTGCTTTGTCAACGTACCTTCGTTCTATTTGTTTATGATAGCCACCGCCATCGCCCTCCTGGTGAACTACCCCGGCAACAAGGTCCAGTCGGCCCGTATCGGGGCGCACGCCAAAGGCGCGGTGATGATGTCTTCCACCCTGCTGGCCGCGGGAGTTTTGCTGGGGATTCTCCAGAAAAGCGGGATGATGGATTCCATGGGCGCTCTTATGGTAAGCGTTATCCCTCCCGTCCTTGGCCCCTATACGGCGATCATTATCGGCATTTTTTCAGCGCCCCTGGCACTGGCCTTTGACACGGATTCCTATTATTACGGGGTTCTGCCGGTGGTGATCAGCGTAGCCGGTTCCTACAATGTTCCCCCGGCGGCGGTGGCCGTCACTATGGTAGTCTGCCGTAACCTGGCCTGCTTTATCAGCCCCATGGTTCCCGCCACGCTCCTGGGCTGCGGCCTCGCGGAAGTCGAAATCAACGAACACATCAAAACCAGTTTCTTCTGGGTCTGGGGGATGAGTCTTGTCATGCTGATTTCGGGGCTGCTCTTGGGCATTATACCCGTGGCGGGCTAGCGGCCTGCTGCGCTTCACAGCAAAAGCCGGGAGTTCCTCCCGCTATAAAAGCCTCCCCGTTTTAAGCAGGGTCTCAATGAACCGGACCGTTTCACGGCCCTCCTCGCCGCTTGATGCGGGGAGGCGCAGGTCCTGAATCGCGCCGCAGAAATCATCGATCTGACAGGTAAAAAAGTACACCGTGGGGTTAATCGTCTTAAAGAAAGCCTCGTCTTCCGAGCGGAATGTATCCAGTTGGTCTTTTTCCCCTTCAATAGTCCAGAGGTCGTTGAGGGGCGGCTCCACGATGCTGCTCATTCCGGCGATAAACATCGCGCCGCCGTCGGTTTGAACCCCGGCGGACCAGGCGGCGCTGCCGTGGATATGCACTTTGGCGTAGATACCGGGCTTTTGAGAATTACTCACCAGGACAGAACCCAGGGCGCCGCTCTTGAAGCGGATTGCGGCCACGGCGCTGTCTTCAACTTCGATGTAAGGGTGGTTGAAGTTGTCCCAGAAACCCCGGATTTCGCCGAAGGGACCCATGTACCATTGCATCAGGTCAATCTGGTGGGGGGCCTGGTTGATAAGAATCCCGCCTCCTTCGGTGGCCCACTTGCCCCGCCAGGGATCGCTGTCATAGTAGGCCTTGTCCCGCCAGCCTAAAATCGTAAGCTGGGCCAGAATCGGCTTGCCCAGTTTGCCTTCGTCAATGGCCGCCTTGATACGGGCGCAGGCGGGGAACCAGCGGCGCTGGCACACCACCGAAAGAACCTTTCCCGCGCGCTTCGAGGCGGCGATCATTTCGTCACATTCCACTGTGGTGAGCGCCATGGGCTTTTCCACAAGGACGTGCGCTCCCGCCGCAAACGCCTCAAGGCTGCCGTGGCAGTGCTGGGGATGGGGCGTGGTAACGATAACGGCGTCCGCCCTGTCTTTTTCTACCATCTCCTGAACGGTTTCGCGGGAAGCGATATTCCATTTGGAGGCAAAAGCATTCCGCCTTTCGGTGTTTCGTCCGCATACCGAAATCAGTTTCCCCCTGAATGAACCAGCTATCGCTTCCGCATGAAGATTTGCTACTTTGCCATAGCCGATAAGGCCGATTCGTACTTTGTCTTTCATGGAATGAGTACCACCTTGAGCAGATTGTCTTCCCGCTTGTAGAGTTTGTCAAACCAGATTTGGCCCTCTGAAAGGGGCGCTGTTTTGCTGATAAGGGAGGCCACCCCGATCTTTTTCCGGGCGATAAGATCGAGAACCAGGGGGTATTCCCCGGCAATGGCGCAGGAACCGAAAAGGCTTATCTGGCGGGTAACCACGCTCTGAAGGGGAAGTTCGATTTTCGGACTTACGTTGCCGATGAGCGTTACCGAGCCGCCCTTGCGCACTATGGAAAGGGCCGTTTGTATGGGGGATGTGGCCCCGACGGCCTCAAAAACGCGGTCAACTCCGCGGCCTGAAGTCAGTTCAAGCATTTTTTTGTTGAGGTCCGGGTCAGCCGGATCAAAGACCGCATCGGCGCCCCGCTTGCGGGCGGTCTCCCTTCTTGACGGATCGGTATCCAGAGCAATGATCCTCCCCGATATTGAAGCCTTGAGTACGTCAAACAGGAGGAGGCCGATAAGCCCTGTTCCCACCACCGCCACGGTTTCATTGAAGCCGACCGGGGTGATACGGAAAGCGTGGGAAGCGACGCCGGCGGGCTCGGTCATAGCCGCTTCCTCGAAGGATATTCCTTCCGGCAGGGGATAGCAGATATGCTCAGGAACCAGCACATATTCGGCAAAAGCGCCGTGCCGCCGGTAATCATCGCAGGAAACCCCCAAAACCATCCGGTCGTCGCAGAGGTTGACCTGGCCGTTCTGACAGTAAAAACACCTGCCGCAGTAAATGGTGGAATCAAAGGTGATCCGGTCCCCGATTTTGAATCCCGTTACCCTTTTGCCCAGGGCAGCGATTTCCCCGGCGGCTTCGTGCCCCATGATGATGGGCGGCTTGCGCCGGCCCGTGGAACCGTCAAAACCGTGAACATCGGAACCGCAGATGGACACCGCCCTGACTTTCACCAGAATATCATGGTCCCCTTCAATCTGCGGGTCCGGCACATCGGTGTAATTCAGTTTTTTGTACTCTTCCATTAATAATGCTTTCATAACCAATAACTCCTTTGGTAAAAACGGATTAAGGCCGCCTTTTGTTATGTATAAATTTTGCCCGCTTCATCAAAGAGGGCGCGGATGTTCCGGGGCGATACATCCGGCAGAATGGCCTCGTGGCTGGGAGAAATGACAAGGCCGGTGGGGAAAATGCCCCGAAGTTCCCATACCTTTGCCCGTACCAGTTCAGGATCATCCTGAACCAAAAGATACTGGGTGTCCACCCCTCCGCAGAACGCGACCGCGCCGCCGTAGCGTTTTTTCAGATCGTGCGGGTCCATTCCGGCGGCCAGGGCCTGTATCGGATGAATCACATCGACCCCGGCGGCGATTAAATCGGGGATAATATCCGCGATGGAACCGCAGGAATGGTAAATCACTTTTTTTCCGTAATGGTGGGCCTGTTCAACCAGGGCGCGGCAGCCGGGCATGACAAAACGGCGGATCAGTTCCGGGGAAAGCATAAGGCCCCGCTGGGTTCCCATATCGTTGCCGATGAGGACGGCGTGGAATTTATCCCCCGCGGTTTTATAAAACATTTCGTTAACCGCAAGGTAAAAATCGAGGATTTTGTTGTTAACCGCCTCCACCACTTCGGGATTGGCGATCATATTCATCAGCGCGGTTTGCAGGCCGAAGGAAGCGCAGGTATCCTGAAAGTGAACCGACCAGAGCAGGCCCAAGCCTGTTTTCCCCCTCGGTACGCCGGCGCCCATTTCCCGTAAATCGCCGGCCTCCACGCACTTTGCCGGATCGGGCCATTTGAAAAAAGCGGTGTCCTCCGGCGTTTCGCAGTTCTTGAAACAGCCGTCGGCGGTAAGGGTTCGATCCTTCCGGTCGATAACGCCGTCAAGGTACCAGTCCCACACCCGCGCGACTCTTTTTCCGTTCCAGCGAAAGGGAATTCTCACGCCGTAAAAATCGTCGCCCACCGCCACTCTAAGATCGTGCAGATTATTCACGCCGTATTCCGCGAACAGCCCCGATTCCGCGTTTTCATCGGGGACGCCGAGCCAGGCCGCCGGGCGGTCAACCGGCTCACGCGCCACAGTGGCATAAAAACGGTCAATGGAATTCATATTAACTAGAATATTCTCCTTTCCTTTGAGTGCTCGTAATAATCGGGGCTGTTTCCCAGCCTGTCGAAAACCTTTTGACTCGCTTCGTCTATCCGCGCTTTGGCTTCGGCGGGCAGCGTTACGGAAAGACATTTGATATTTTCCTCAAGTTCGCCGATGTTACGCGAACCGATCAGCGCGCAGCCAATCCGCGGGTTTGCCAGCACCCAGGCGACCGAGAGCTGGGCAACGGAAAGTCCCAGTTCCGGCGCGAGTTTTTTAAGCAGGGCCACCGTTTCAAAAACTTCGGCCTCCGCGCCCGCTTCGTTGTGCCGGGATGTTCCCCTGCCGGTTTCCATGGAAAAGTGACGGGAGTGGGCCTGATGCGCCGGTACGTCGGCGGCGCTTTGGTAGAGTCCGGTAAGAACGCCCTGCTGCAAAGTCATTGAGGTAATGACCGCGATTTTGCGTTCCGTGCAAAAGGGAATTATTTCCGCCTCAATGGCGCGGGAGATGATATTGTAGGGCAGCTCGTTGGCGGCAATATCGGGACAGAAGGCCGCAGCCTCGGCGGTCTGCTGTATGCCGAAATTGCTGATCCCGATGTAGCGTATCTTGCCTTCTTTTTTCAGGGCGGCAAGAGTCTCAAAGGCTTCTTCCACCGTGGGCGGATTTTTTACCACTTCGGGATCTTTGGTAAAGTGCTGTATACCCCTGGGGTTAATGGGCCAGTGGAGCATATACATATCAATATAATCCATGCCGAGACCTTTGAGGGAAGCCTCGCACTCTTCCCGCAGCGCCGCGCGGTAGGCTTTGGCGGGATTGACTTTCGATATAACAAAAGCCCTGTCCCTGTATCCGGCGAGGGCCCTGCCCAGGGAAATTTCACTTGCGCCGTCATTGTACATGCGGGCGGTGTCAAAAACATTCAGGCCCCGTTCAATGGCGGTATGCACCACGCCGTCCACATCTTTCTGATTCTGATCCCCCCAATAAGCGCCGCCGCCGAAAGGCCAGCATCCTATGCCTATCCTGCTTAAAAAAAGTCCGGGGTGCATCGTTTCCTGCAACATTTGTTTCTCCTTGGTTTTTACGGGGCATCCCCGCTTGCGCCGGCTTATTCCAGAGCGGCTTCCATCATGGCGGTAATATTTTCCAGCGGTATATTGGGCAGAAGCGTTTCATGGCTGGCGCAGACAATGTAGTCAGGCCCCAGCAAATTTTTTACCCTTCTGACTTCGGCCTTTACTTCTTCCGGCGTACCGAAGGGCAGTATCCGCTGGGCGTCTATTCCGCCCATAAAGGCGACTTTGCCCTTGTACTGTTCCGCAATGCTTGCGGCGTCCATATTTTTCGCCAGCGCCTGCAGCGGGTGCAGCATCCGGACGCCGGCTTCTATAAGCAGGGGAATTACCCGGTAAATGGAACCGCAGGAATGCATGGTAGTATGTAATCCGTAGCCCCGCGCCTGATCAATAAGTTTTTTTATAAAAGGCAGTAAAAATTCCTCAAAGGCATTGGGAGAAATAAGGAGATCAAGCTGGGAACCAAGATCAATCCCGATAAATATGGAATCAATTTTGTCCGCTGCCAGCGAAAAAAGCGTCTCGTTGGCCGCAAGGTAAAAATCCGTAAGATGTCCGGTTACCGCCTTGACAAGCTCCGGCTCGCTGAGCATTTTGACCATGCAGTTTTCCATGCCGAAAAAATTCCAGGTGTTGCTAAAAAGACTGCCCCAGGTGCTGCACAGCACCGCCTGGCCCGCTTCCACGGTACGGTCAATTTCCCTGATGGTTTCGGTAAAATCACAGTCGTCAATCGCAGGCCAATGGTAGGAATGAATTGTTTCCACATCCTCGCAGTCCGCAAAAACCGCCTCTCCGTGTGTTATGGTTCCGTACCCGGAACCTGAGCTTTGCAGGGCGGCGTTTTTATGAGCCGCCTGATTAAAAGGATCAAACATGGGGTAATCGGTACGCCGCCACAAATGGCAGTCTTCTTCGGGCCGCACATAACGGCAGACGCTTCCCAGTTTAAGGCCCAGCTCAAAATCGTCTTTGACTCCGAAATGCGTGTGGAGTTTTTCTTTTGCGCCGTCATGGGGCACGCCGTGCCAGAAACCGCAACGCCTGCTCTGCCTGTTGATTATGTTTAGAAAACATTCTTTGCCGGTCATGGCCGCTCCTGTCACTATCCTTTTATGCCGGTGTTCATAAGTCCGGTTTTTATATTGGCGTTAAAAATGATGAAGATAATGAGCAGGGGGATGATGCTGATCACCACCGCGGCGCAGACTTCGCCCCAGTATTTAATGAGGTCGGTTACAAAACGGTTCAGGCTCAGGGTGACGGTCCTCATCCGTTCCTCGCTTACCACAAGGAGGGGCCAGAAAAAGTCGTTCCAGGTCCAAACCGATTTAATAACCATAAAGGTTACAATGTGGGACTGCACCATGGGAACGATTATCTTCCTGAAGATCCAGAACTCGCCCGCACCGTCAATGCGGCCGGCTTCAATATACGATTTGGGAATAGGCTCCATAGCCGCCCGAAGGAGAAACGTTCCGAAGGCCGACATAAACGAAGGAACCATAAGGCCGGGATAGGTGTTCACCAGGCGCATCTTCGACACGATGAGGAAGAGCGGAATCGAAGTCATCTCGGTGGGTATCATTAACATTCCCAGAAAAAGATAATAGACAATCTCTTTTCCCGGAAATTGAAATTTCGCGAAACTATAGGCCGCGGTAAGGGCCAGGACGAGGCTGGGAAGCAGGGTGATCAGGACAACGATCAGGGAATTAAAAATAGACCGGTACAGGGGAAAGCCGTTCTGCGCCACGGTTTTCCCTATAAATACGTTTTTAAGATTGTCAAAATATAAAAACGAATCGGGAATAATCCGGCGGAGCATGTTCCGGTTCGGCATATCAATAATTTCAGGGTTTGACTTTAGCCCCGTAAAAACGATCATTACAAAAGGTACAATAATAAAAGTGAAAAATAAAATGATAATCGGCAGGGTAATTATCGCCCCTAAATCAATTTTCTTTTTCATGCACACTCCTAATATTCCACAACCCGTTTGAGCAGCGTCTGCTGCAAGACACTGATAGCAAACAGAAACAGGAGCGCCAATACGGTGATTGCCGAAGCCATACCGTAGTTTTCTATAAATACATTGACGATGAGGTAGATCATCACCGTCCTCGTGGCTCCGCCCGGTCCTCCCATGGTAGCCGAGTAAATCTGATCAAAAGCCCTGAAAGCGAATATCATATCCAGCGTCAGGGAGAGCACGAGTTGGGGGTTTATCAGCGGCAGGGTCAGGCGGAAAAAACGCTGGAAGGGATTTACTCCGTCCATCTCCGCCGCCTCGTACAGTTCTTCCGGCACATTCCGCATTCCCCCGTAGAGGATCATGATGCTGAAAGGGCACCTGATCCAGATGGTGATGATGACCGTTGAAATGAGCGCGGTCTCGGAACTGCGCAGCCAGGCGGGGGGCTTGGCCATTCCCAGAAACTGCAGAACCGTGTTTACGATTCCGAAATTGGGATCAAAAACCCAGTCCCAGATAATGCCGGCGCTGACCATGGCGACCATGAAGGGAAGAAAAATGATCGTGGTGGAAATGCCTGAGGCTCTGGACTTCATTTGGGAAACCGTGTTGGCGACCCATAAACAAATTACCATTAACGCCGGCACCAGCATAACAACGTACCGAAACGTTACCTGCACCGAGCGGATAAAGTCGGCGCGCCTGAAAAGGTTGGTGTAATTTTTCAGTCCGTTGAATGTCCATGAACCCATGATCAAATTAACTTTGCCAAAGGAATTGACAACACAGAGAATCAGGGGATAAAAAAACACGCAGAGATACACGGCAAGGGAAGGTAAAAGAAAACAGGCGCCGGCCAGACTGTATTTTTGTTGGATTTTCACTTAAACCTCCCCAGATAAAGATTAAGAATAATCAATGACGCTCCCGCCCTGAAGGGCGGGGAGCGTCGTTGGATAGGAAATTTATTATACTGGCCGGGTACATACCCAATTCGCTTTTATAAACATCATATCCCATAGTATCACCTTTACGCCCTGAAGGGCGGGGTATGTACCCGGCCTTCCAATCA
>JAISYA010000133.1 GCA_031270205.1 Treponema sp. | reverse complement strand
GAGCAGCCCCGCGCTGGTAAGGACCCTGACCCAGCGGGAAACGGTCTCCCGCTGGGAACCGAGCAGTTCCGCGAGGGCGGTAATGGTCAGGTCAAAATTGATCTCCACCCCTTCCGCGGATTTCACCCCGTGGTCGCGGGAGAGTTTCCAGAGATTGGCCGCTATGCGCCGGTCTCCCCGCAGGTTGTTCGACGTGTTCTACATTAAATGGTAGAGCCGCCTGACCTTCAACGAAAGTGAATCGAGCAGCGCCGCCGACAAGTCCGCATCCCTCGCGCAGGCGGCCTTAACCACGCCCCGCTCAATGCGCAGGATCTCCGAATCCCGGAGGGCTTCCGCGCTCACGGAGATTTTGCCGCCGTTTACGCAGTCCTCGTTGAGGAGCGTCCCCGCGCCAAAGATAAACATTCCCCGTTTTTCACCCGCGCCGCTCATCTTGTAAACCGCTACTGTTCCGTCAATAACCGCGAAAAGTGCCGTCCCCTCATCCCGGTCAAAAAAAATATGCCTCCCCTAGAAACGCCTTGATTTTTTATCGGGGGTTTTCCCTCTTGAATCGGGCGTTGCCTGCGCCGCTTTAGTCAACGTTACCCGATGCCACTTCCCAATCGTAATAGGCCAAGCGGTATTCGCAGACCGCGCTTTGCAGGCCGAGGCTTGCCTCATCCAGGCGCTTGGCCGCTTCGGTAACGGAAAGCTGGGTCACGAGGCCGTTGGTAAAGGCGGTCTGAGCAAGGGCAAGGGCGCGGCGGGCGGAGGCTTCAATAAGCCGGGCCGCTTCGATACGTTCCCTTGCCTCGTTAAGCCGGAGTTGGATTCCAATAAGTTCGCTTTCTATGTCGCTTTGTTTTTTAGCCAGGGCCAGGGACGCTCTTTCCTGTTCTATCTGCGCCACCCTTGCGCGGGACAGGCGATAGCCACCCGCGAAGATGGGTATGCTCACGCCGAGGGTTAATTGTGTAGCGGTATAATCAGAATCTCCGGTCAGCGAATCGTTTCCCATGCCGCCGTATGCAAAGGAAAACCTTGCGGAAACGCTTGGCAGGAAAGAGCTTAGGGCGGCTTTTTTCCCCATATCCGCCAGTTCCCGGGAAAGGAGCAGGGCGCGGTAATCGGCCCGCCTGCTCAAGGAGCTGTCCAGGGAGCGGAGTTCGGGAAGCGCCGGGACTTGTCCGCTGTTTTCGGTAAGGACAACTGCTTCCGCAAAGGGAATCCAGGCAAACTGCCGGAAGGCAAGTAGGGCGGTCTCGGCGTTCCTGCGGGCTTCGGTAACGGCGGCGGCCTTTTGTTTCCAGTCAACCTCGGTCATGAGAAGGTCAAGTTCTGTAACGGTTCCGGCGCGATATTTCCGCTCGGCGCTTTGGCACAAGGCCCGGCTTGCCTCCTCGGAGGCTTCCCGGATGGCAAGCGCCGAAAGGGCAAGCTGGGTTTGGGCGTAGAGTTTTTTCGCGGCGTAGCGGATGTTCTGCCGGGCCGCCTCAAAAACCTGTTCCTGGAGGGAGAGCGCCTTCCTTGCCTGACGGTACTGCGTCCACGCCGCAGGGTCAAACAATTTTTGTGTTACGCCGACGCCGATTGAAAGCTCGTTGTCATAGTTTGAGTCCACGTCCTGATAGACAAGCGGCCCGCCGTCCGGGGCCGACGCTACCGCAGTTGATCGGGGCATATCCTGAAGGTTGCGGGTATAGCTCCCCTCCGCGCCGATTCCCGGCAAAAGGGGAGACCGGGCCGCCTTCACCTGTTCCCGGGAAAGCAGGAGTTCCCGGTAGGCAAGGGCAATATCGATGTTGTGCTGTTCGACCAAGTGAAGATAAGCGGACAGGTCATACTCAAGGGCTGCCGCGTTTAACGCGGCGAGGCAAACAATTATGAAGCTGATGCTTATGCGCTTTTTCATTTACTGTTTCCTTTGCCGGGTAGTTTCTTTGCGCGCCGGATAACGAGACGCTCAAGGGCCGGAATAAACCAGAGGGTTAAAATGGTGGATGACACGATGCCCCCAATAGTGATGATGCCCATGGGCTGACGCATTTCCGCCAGGGACGCTCCGATGCCCAGGGCCATTGGTATCATGCCCAGGATGATGGCGATATTGCTCATCAGGATGGCTTTCAGTTTCGTGGGACAAGCCTTGAGCAGGGCTTCTGTCGCGCCCAGCCCTTCCCGTTTCAGTTGGTTGTAATAATCGAGCATCAGTATCGCGTTGTTTACCACGACACCGACAAGCATGACGATGCCTATCATGGCGATATTGTTGAGCACCGTGCCGAAAAGGAGGCAGCCCGCCACCACGCCAATGAGGGAGAGCGGAATGGTTGACAGGATGAATACCGGCTGGAGCGGGCTTTCGAGAATCGCCGCCAGGAGCATATACACCAGGATGATGGCGGTAAGGAAAACTACGGCCATGGATAGGTTTGATTCTTCCATAGCTTCGGAAAGCCCGGCCTGCCGTATGCTGTACCCTTCCGGCAGCTCAATTTCCGCCGCCGCCTGCATAACATCGGCAAGGACGGGGCCCTGGGCATAGCCGGGGAGCAATTCGGCGGTAATATTCGCGGTCCTCTGTTTATCGAGGCGCATGATCATGTTGTAGCCGCTTGCGAAACGCATATCCGCGTAGCGGGAAAGGGGAAAAATACCCACAGGGCTTGCCACAGGAATATTTTTTAAGTCTTCAATATCCCGGAGGGCCGAATCTTCAATTTTGACCCGGATGTCATATTCCTCATCGTTTTCCCGGTACACCGTGCCGGCCATGCCGTCAACAGCGGAACGGAGGGCAAGGGCGACAGTCTGTACGGTAATGCCATCGGAGGATATCTGTTTTCTGCGGGGTTCAAACACCAGTTCACTTTTTCCCGCCTTCATGTTGCTGTTCACGTTCATAATGCCCGGCGCCGATTGTAAGCGCCGTTTAATCTGCCCGCCCAATTCCTGTAGCGC
Organism: Treponema sp.; assembly: GCA_031270205.1. Taxonomy (GTDB): domain Bacteria; phylum Spirochaetota; class Spirochaetia; order Treponematales; family Breznakiellaceae; genus WQXQ01. Next base: position 6,162 of record JAISYA010000133.1, on the reverse strand, counting down.
CAAGGTGTCCGGCCCCCGGAGTTTGAGGTCCACCGGAGCGCCCTGGGCAATCACCAGTTCAGAAGGGGCGGTGACCCGTATATCCGCGCCGGGAATATCCGAAAGATTCCGCGTAAACAACGACGCCAGATCGCTGTTGCTCAGGGAGCGTTCTGTTTTGGGAACCAGGGATACTTCCATGCGGGCAACGCTCACATCCCTATCCATAGCGCCCATTTTTCCCAGGGTGGTAAGAATGGTTTTGACTTCCGGATATTCCACGAGGCGTTCCTCGATAAACACAAGGACAGCCGCGGTCTTGTCAAGATCGCTCCCCTGGGGCAGTTCCACGTCAAGCTGGATTTTCCCGCCGTCGCTTTTGGGGACCAGCTCCATCGGTATAGACGTGAAGGCCCTCATGGAAACAATAAAAACTACGCCAACGGCGATAACCACAAGGGCGCTCCGCCATTTCCGCTTGAGCATGACGGCAAGGGAAGCCGCATAGAGGCGCTCCGTTTTGTTGAACAGGCCGTCCAATGCCCTGCCGATATGGCCTGGCCGCCGGACTTTTTCCGGAAGAATCCGGGAAGCAAGGAAGGGCGTAAGCACGAAAGACGCCACGATGGAAAACGCCGTGGAAATAACCACCGTATAGGCAAAGTGGCTGATTATCTGCCCCATGGCGCCCCCCATGCCGCCCAGGGGCACAAAGACTACCACATTGGTCAGGGTAGAGGCGATGACCGCCATCATCACTTCTTTTGTGCCCCGCGCCGCGGATTCTGTCCGTGAAAAGCCCTTGTTTTTGTAACGGAAGATGTTTTCCAGCGCCACCACGGAATTTGCCACCAAAGTTCCCACCGCGCAGGAAAGGCCCATCAGGGAAAGCACATTGACACTGATGTTCAGCAACTGCATGACGAAAAAAGTAGCGATAATCGAAAAGGGCATGGACAGGGAGATGATAAAGGTTGAGCGGAGATCGTGGAGAAAGAGCAGTATCACCAGGCCCGTCAGCACAATGCCTATGATCAGATTGCTAAACGTATCGTTCACCGAATCGCGGATAAAACCCGCGTCCTCCCGCAACACGGCAAGCCTGACACCGCCCCCCGCTTCGGCCTCAATGCGGGGGATCTGTTTCATGACGGCATCCACCACAGCGATAGTGTTTGCGCTGGGGTTCTTCATTATCCGGATAAGCAGGGCCCCCTCGTTCCGGGTCCCCGCCGCTTTGTCCCGCAGTATGGTCCGCTCCCGGACCGCGATGTGGGTATCCTCAATCGTGCCGAGCTGCCGGAGTTTGAACAGCCCCGCGGAGGTGGGTATGTCGAGGTCGCCGATTTCTTCAAGGGATGTGAACTCGCCCCGGAAACGGACCGGTATATCCTCCCCTTCCAGGCCGATGTTCCCGCCGGGGAGTTCGACGTTGGCCTGTGCCAGGATTGCGGCAACCTGTTCCACCGGGAGGAAGCGTTTGTATGCGGCGGCGCGGTCAAGGTTTACCCGTATTTCCCGCTTCTGGCCTCCCGAAATTTCCACGCTGCCGACACCGCTAATTTGGGAAAGCGCGTCATGCACCACGGTGGAGCCGAGGGTGTAGAGTTCCGTGCTGTCCATGCCGCCCTCAAGGACAATGTTCATAATCGGAATGGAAGCGGCCACATCGATCTTGGAGATCGCGGGTTTCTCCACGGCATCGGGGAGTTCCGGCAGAATGGCGTCAACCTTGTCCTTCACCTCCTGGATGGCGAGATTTTCGTCTTTCCCGTCCCGGAACGTAACGGTAATGATTGAAATGCTGTCCATCGAATAAGAGGCGAGAGAATCCACATCCGCTAGGGAAAAAACCTCGTCCTCAATCCGTTTGGTAAGCTGGCTTTCGACTATCTGCGGGCCGGCCCCCGGATACACAGTCTGCACGGTTACTACCGCTATTTTTGTTTCCGGGAGCAGGCTTACCGGCAGGGAGCAGTAGGCAAGGAGGCCGAACATCGCCAGCGCCAGGGCGCCCATGACAACGGTTACCGGCCTTTTAATGGCAATATCTATGATGTTCATAGCAGGTTTCCGTTATTTTCCCGCGTCCGCCAAAAGCGTTGCCGTATTGAGGCGCATACCCCCTTCAAGCCGATGCTGGCCTTCGTAGATGAGCAGGTCTCCTTCCTTAAGCCCGGCGCTTATCTCATAGCGCAGGCCGTTTGCTTCCCCCAGTTCTACCGCGACCTGTTTTGCCACACCGTCATCGGCAATAAACGCGGTGTACCCCGCGCCGGTTCTCACCATTTCGGCGCGGGAAAGCGTCAGGGCTTTGTTGTTGTGGTAGGTTTCCACCGCCACATCGACACCCATGCCGCTCACCAGGCTGCGGGCAGAAACGCTGTTCCCGCCGTTCACGTCAAAACAGGCGCTTACCGGAAAAGCCTGTTTCGCGCTGTCCATCATCAGGGACACCTGGCTGATCCGGCCTTCAATATTCTGTTCGGGATTACCGATGTAAACCCGCGCCCCGATAGTCACCCGGTCGATTTCATCGGCGCCCACATAAAAACGGGTTTCAAAACCGCTTGTTCCGGCCACGGTAAAAAGCGGCGTTCCGGGCCGCACGTTTTCCGTGCTATGCACGTCCAGGCGGGTAAGGGTTCCGGCGATAGGCGATTTCACATTGATCATGCCGGAAGCCGCCTCGAAAGCCGTGCGGGCGATCTCGTGCTGGGTCCGCAGGGCCTCAAATTCCTGGCGGGAAATATCGGCGGCGGCAAAAAGGGCGCTGCTCCGCTCGTATGTCCGCCGGGCGTTTTCATAGGACAGCCGCGCCTGCTCAAAAGCCTGATTGTCCTGGGAGAACGAAAGGATGACCTGATCCCGTTCTACCCGGTCCCCAACCTTGACGTTGATTTTCCGCACCACATCGCTTATGGAAGCGTAGGCGGTAGATTCCGACTGGGCCTGTAACACCGTGGGGTACTTGAGGCACACCGAAAATTCCTCCGCCTTTAAAGCGCGGACGCCGACCGGATACCCGTTTTCGGCATACAGGGTTTCCATGCCGGCCGCCTGCGGGAGGGCGGTTCCGGCTTCGGGTTTACCGGCGCAGGAGACGGCCGATACCAGGGCCGCGGCGATAAGGGCCGCAAAAAACATACGCTTTGACATACTGTCCTCCAAAAATTGTTGCTGTGTTCCCCAAAGAACAATGAATTTGTTCAATAACCCGGTTGGTTATTGAACAAGTCCTTGCAAAATGCTCTGCATTTTGCTTTTTTTATCTAAATAAATAATATCCTAAAACCAAGCCCGAATTGGGGGCCGGCATTTGTATAATTTTTTATTTTATGGTAATTGTATGCGTCAACAACCACAAATTTGTATCCGGTGACTACATCTATTGCAAAATATTTTGTGGGCTTAAATTTCCACCCTGCCCTTGGAATAATGGATATCAGACTATCTTCCGCATTGGACGGCACTTCTCCGTCGCCAAAGTAGTTCATAAAATCACAGCCATTGCCCAAGCCGATGTATAGTTTATCCAGACCGTTTCCAAAGGGATAATAATTTACAAATAGCGATATATTGACCGAGGTGCAATACACATCTTCGATTCCGGTCAGGAATGTCATGTGTCCAAAAGTTCCTTTTACGGATAGAAATCTGAATATTTTTTCCTCGTAGCTTAACCCTATGCCCCAGCCCTGATTCATGAGCCCTGTTGCCGAATACGCCAAATCAAGGGAATATAGATGATCAATATCGGTCTCCCCATGAGCCAAAGGAGCCATAAAAAACAGCGGCACAAGAAGCGCCGTTAGCCGTTTCATTTGAGGCACGGCAATTTCCGTAAAATCTTCATAAAAACCTCCGTAATAAAAATATGCCCCCCCAATGTTCCAAAATGTTAAGGAATTGTTAATGAAATGTTAAATTTGAGCGATTTTGACGATTTTAGGCGTTTTCCGCTATTTTCAGCCGGACCGAAAAGCTGGCGCCTTGCCCGGCCTTGCTCGTAACGCTTATCTTTGCGCCGGTAATATCAAGCGCCTTTTTCACCAGGGCAAGCCCCAGGCCGTTGCCTTCCTGCGAACGGGAGCTGTCTCCCTGATAAAACTTGTCGAATATATGTTTTTGGGTCTCCTCGTCCATGCCGCAGCCTGAGTCGCTTATCAGCGCCACCGCAAAACCCGCCGATTTTTTCAGCGTTAGGGAGATGGAGCCGCCGGGGGCGGTAAATTTGACGGCGTTGGCAATAAGGTTATCCCATACGATTTCCAGCATACTTTCATCATAACAAACAACAGCCTCCTCCAAATCGGCGTCAAACTTGATGTTTTTCCGCTCCCAGAGATCTTCAAAGGCCAGGGCACAGCGGCGGAGCTGTTCGCTTACGTCAAAGGGAACGGCGGCGGGCGGTATTTCCTGATGTTCCAGTTTGTTTAATTTGAGGATATTGGATACCAGGCCGGAGAGTTTTTGAGACGACGCAATAATGGTTTTGATATATTCGCTCCGCTCCTCCGGCCCCAGGGTATTACTTTGAAGGGCCGTGGCGTAATTCTGGATAACCGCAAGGGGCGTCTTGATTTCGTGGGACACAGTGGCGATAAAGTCGTTTTTCAGCATTTCAATGCTTTCAAGTTCCCCCGCCATGGTATTGAAATCATCAACCATTACCTCCACAAAATCCTTTTTCCCGTCCTTGCGGAACGGCGCTATTCTTACCGAAAAATCCCCCCGCGCTATGTTCCGCGCCGCCTCGCTCATGCGCCGCATGGGGCGGTTCCATGACACATGGCGCACCGCCGCGGTAAGGAGCATGAGCAGCGCGGAAGCGCCAAGCATATAGCCCATAAGAATATTTATTACAAACTGAACATTGGTCTCTATCATGCCTAGTCTTACGAATGTCTGAAAAATTACCATGTGAAACCCGTTTATCGCCGCCTCCGCAAAGAACAACAAAAAATATTGCTTTATCGACATATAACCGGCGTTTACGCGGCTGTCTTTTTTTCTGAAAATAAAATTAAGCCGGGATTTTGATTCAGTTTTGCTTTTCACCTGAGAACCGCCTTATAGCCCAGCCCGTGTACCGTTACTATCTCAAAATCCCTGCAGGCGGCGAATTTGTCCCGCAGCTTGGCAATATACACGTCCACCGTCCGGGAGCTGCTTTCGCTTTCCGTTCCCCAAAAATCATCCATAAGCTGGTTCCGGGTAAAGGTCTTTTTGGGATGGGACAGGAGCTTCCACAATACGTTGAATTCCCTTACCGTAAGGGGTATTTCCTCTCCCGCCACTGTCGCTGTCATTTCATCGGCGTTGAGGACCAGGCTCCCGGCGGTAAGTTTCTTTTCGTTGACGATATTCGCCCGCCGCAGGAGCGCCCCGACCCGCAGCGCCAGTTCGTCCAGGTCCGCGGGCTTGACCATATAATCGTCAATGCCGATACGGAAGCCTTTCTGTTTTGAGGAAATATCGTCCCTGGCGGTAACAAAAAGGATGGGGATCAATTTGTTCTGTTCCCGCACCATAGAGGCGAACTTGAACCCGTCCACTTCGGGCATCATAATATCGGAAATGATAAGGTCGATGATGTTGTCTATCATGCGGTCAAAGGCTTCCATTGCCGAAAGGCAGCCGATGGCCCGGTAGCCCTGTTCGGCAAGGCGGGCACAGACTATGCGGTTCAGTTTTTCATCGTCCTCTACAACCAGTATGTTGACCACAGGTTTGTTACCCTCCACCCTTAACGCTTAACCCCCTCTCCCTGATACCAGTCCAGTTTGCGGGTAAGGAACATGATCAGCGCCAGGACCGCAAAGGTCCCCACGGAGCCGATGAGCAGGGCGTAGGATTCGGCGTTCAGCACGGCGTAGAGCAGCACGTAGGAGATGCTGACGGTGAGGCCCATGTGCCCGCTTTTGTTCCAGGAGGGGAGCAGGGAACGGGAGTAGAGGGTCATCATGGCTGTTACCGCCAGGGCGGCGATGAGGTAGGCGGTGAAAAAGGGGATCTGCTCGGAGAGGGAGAGGAGCAGGAGGTAAAACACCGCGTTGCCGACGCCGGAGAGGAGGTAGGGGACGGGGTGTATCCGGGTTTTGGCGAAGATTTCCAGGAGAAACAGGGTGAGGAAGGGGACGGCTAAAAAGAGGATGGCGTATTTGACGGCCCGGGTGTTCA
>JAISYA010000056.1 GCA_031270205.1 Treponema sp. | reverse complement strand
GCCACGCATTGGGTGTTAAGCGGGGTGGCGACAATAACACAGGAATACGCGCCGGCAAGGGCGGGGATTAAGTCCTGCATAATCCAGTCGATGGACGCTTTGACAAACTTCCTGCTCTTTGCCCGCTGGCGGCTCGGTATGTCGTCAAGCCTGACATAATCGGGGCGGCTGGGGCCGTGCACGAAACCGCGCGGGTCCTGTCCCATCGACACGGCCAGAACGCCCACGGTCTTTCCGCCTGAAAGCGGGACATTCGCCGTGAAATTGTCAAGCGCGGGCCTCTTGCCCCCGGGGATAAAATCGCCGAAATCGTTTTTAAGCCGCTGGTTATACATAAGCTCCGCAAGGATGCGGCCCGTGAACCGGCCCGATTTTTCCTCGTTGTAACTTGAGAACAGCATAAAGTTCCGCTTGCCGTAGGCAATCTCGTGTACCGGGTCCAGCAGGGTGAAATAGGTTGACTTCCCCGAACCGCGAAAGGCCATAAGCAACACCGGCTCTTTTTCGATGTTCCGTATTGTTTCCCATTCCTTGTGGAACTTCGCAAAATCGGACGGCACATAATCGGGAAAGTAGGTTTTGGCAAATTCCAGCACGCTGTTTTCACATTTCTTTTTCCGCTCTGCTTTTGCCTTCCCGGAATTATCGGGAAAAAGCGGACGGCTTAAAATCTCCTCTTTAAGCTCATTCCACGCGGCGTCAAGCTGTTTAAGCGTCCGTATCTCCTGCATTAAAACATTCCCTTTTCGGCAGCATATTTAACCAGCGCCGCATATATGCCGTCCCAGTACGGATCGAGTTTTGTTTTCAATTCCGGCTGGTTTTCCGCCAGCCACTGGTTGGTAACTTTTAACAGGTCCAGCGCAACACCTTTGTACTGCCCCCGGATGTCCAGCTTCTTGAGGGCGCTCATGTGTTTTACTATCGCGTCCGCAATTTTCGGATTGGCAAGCAGCGCCGGGTTCTTATAGATTTCCACAAGCCACGATTTGAACGTTTCTGCGTACATGGCGAACATTTCGAGGGGGCTTGTATTATATACCCGCCTCTGCGTGTTCCAATCCTGCGCCCCGCCCAGTTCCGCCGCTTCGGACTTCCACCGGTAGACCGTGCCTTCATTCACGCCGAGTTCCTCCGCGATTTGAGGGCAGGTCATGGACTGCTGAACATAGAGTTTTTCCGCCTTTTCCCGCTTGTCTTCTTTTGCCATGTTATCCCTGTTTCAGCGCTTCCCGCAGTTCTTTCATGTCCTGCCGCAGATCATGGAACCCGCCGGAAACCGTAATTTCCAGCTTGTCAAGCATTTTGAAAATTTGTTCCTGCGATATTTCAAGTTTTCCAATACGCTCGCCGTGGGTCCCGATAATGCCGTACAATTCCTTGTAGCGTCCGTCCCCCCGCAGCCTGTCTTCCTCCGCCCTTTCCCGCATGAGGTCCAGAAGTTCATCGCTCCGTTTTATAGCGGCGGATAGTTCCTGTTTTGACGCGCGTTCCTCTATTTGCGCGGTTTGTAATTCGTTTGTTTTTTCGCTCCCGGTAATCTTCTGCTTGAGTACCCCGAACGCGACAAGCAGCCCGCCTAACGTTACCAGCGCCGCGATAAGCGAAAAAATAAACCCGCTGTCAATCTGCATTCCCATCCTCCCGATAAAACTTCAAAATTATCTCAAGCCGCGCCGTGTATTCCCGCAGGGCTATTACGTTGCGCTCAAGAGCGCGGTAATCGTTGTATGAAAGCCATAAGCCCCCGTCCCGGTCCTGAAACTCCACCGGCTCAAGAACAGGCGAGGCCGGCGTCTCTGGGGTTATGACTTTTACCGCCGTTTCAATTTCCGCCGCTGTTGCCGCCCTGCCTGTCGCGCACCCCGAAAAGAGAATTAGCGCGAGAAACAAGATCGCTGTCAGCAGTTGTATTGAGTTTTTGCCGTTCCGCATTCGCTTCCTCCATAATTTGCGTTGTTTGTTTCTGCGCCGCTTGCAGGGCTTCCGCTTTCCGGGCAACCTGCCAGAACGCGTCATGCAGGGCCTTGGCTTCCGCTTCGGCCCTCCTGGCGCGTTTGATTTGCAAAGAGAGGATGAACCCCGTCGCGGCGCATACCCCGGCCAGCCCCAGAATGATATAAACTGTTATCATTTGCCGCCTCCCGCTTCCGTTGCGGCATAGGCCTGCGGCGCGGCGGCGGCATACGGTTGCGCGTAATTCGATCTGACGTTGGCGAGGGGCGTGAAAATATTCTTCATCCACATCGACACGTCAATCGGCGCGAAAACAAGAACAACGAAAGCCGCGACCTTGATCGCCGCGTCAATGTCCAGCATCGGCGATACGGTCGCCTTCATAACGAGCGCGGTCACCGCGATAAGCGCGCCTATGATTTTCGCGCCCAGGGAAAGCGGCTTGCCTTTTAACTCGACAGCGGGTAATTGCATATTCCTTCCTTTGCGCCGAAAAACAGCGGGGAGGGCGGTAAGGAGAAAAACCCGCCCGCCCCGCCGCTCATGGCAACTACTGAAAGGATAAAGCCGGAGGTGTGGACAATTCCAGGAAAATAATCGACTAAATTAGGCGCGTAAAAAACCCTCCCGGTTCAGGGAGGGCTTAAAGCGTTGCTACTCTTTTTTACTTGCAGGCCCGCGCGCAAGCCGGTTGACCTGCTCCTGCATCCGCTGTAATTCGTCCGCCAGCAGCCAGCCGACTTCCGGCAGGGTCTCCTCCGCCAGGCGCTGATTGTTGACCGCCTGCAATAGCTCGGCGACCGCCTTGCTTTTCGCTATGCTTTCGCAGAGATGCTCCGACACCTCGAATATCACATCAGGCATCGCCGTCCCCCTTCGCCGGCAGCTCCAGGGGAAAGCCGGGGCGGTCGCCGGGAATGGCGGCTTTCCGCGCCGTCCTTCGGTCAGGCACACGGCGGCAGAGCGCAAGGGCGTCGCCGGAAACGGTAAGGCCAAGGACGGCGGCGGCTTGTTCTACAATGCCTGCGGGCAGGCGGCGCTTCCATTCAAGAACATTGGTCGGGTGCACGTCAAGCAGCTTGGCGATGTCGGATTGCGTTATCGGCGGCCTGACCGCCAGATAATAGACCAGCCGGTTGATCTTCTGAATATTCAGGTCGGCGCAGCCAATGAAGCGGCTGTAGATAAGCCCGGCCATCCGGTGGGCTTCTTCCTGCCCGTCCGGGCCGAATGTCCCGGTGCGGCGAATTTGCGGCAATACCTCGGTGAACACCCAGGT